>CAZNYY010000195.1:2047-5011 GCA_964577335.1 uncultured Oscillospiraceae bacterium
CCCTGTGGTCCCTGCGCACCTGCGGGACCTGTAGCCCCTTGAATTCCCTGTGGTCCCTGCGCACCTGCGGGTCCCGTAGGACCGAGAACACCCGGAGGGGAGGGTTTCCAACAGGGGGGATGATTACAGTTGCAGGAGCAAAAATAATCATCACAAACAGAGGGGGAACCCTCCACATAATCATCGGTGTTAAAAAGTGAATCTACTCCATATATTTTATAATCATTAGACATATGCAATATCCTTTCTATGAATTTCCATATCTTTTTATTATCATCACATTCCTTTTCAAGCTCTGCGGTGTGATTAATGTCGTAAAAAAATGAATTAAACATTTACAGCACCCTCTAAGAATTTTAGATTTTCTTTCAGCCTTTTATCTTGGGGAGAATGCTTTAAAGCTTGTTTTGTATATTCAACTGACCTGTCAAACAACCCTAAATTATAAGATGATATGGCACAAAGGTCGTAGGGAGTGTAATCCCACGCATATCCCATATTGACAAAGGTTTTAGATTTTTCTTTAATTTTCAAGGCTTCTTCCGCTAAAAAATACGTCATGGACCAATCCTTCAAAGCATAGCACATTTTAGAAAATTCCACATACGGCTCTCTCATATAGGGTGCCTCGGCGATGGCCCTGAAGTACCATCCATATGCGTCATCATTCTTACCCAGATTGCGGCATGAAACGGCTATCCATCTCATAGCGGCACAGCGCTCCTCATTCCATTGTGCCAGAGGAAGTTTTAAATACGCCTTTAATGTGTCTATGCTTTCCTGCCAGCGGGATTTATACATATACTCCCTGCCAAGATAATAAAGCATTCTGGGGTCATTTGGGGTTTCCTTCACTGCCATCTCCAAAAGCGGCAAATATGAGCCTCGTGATTTTTCCGGGTCGGGATAATGATTTAACACCATACCGTCAATAAACACCTGCTCAAGCGGCAACCCGCCCGTATAATGAAGATATTCATGAACAGGACATTTCCATACAAAACCATGGCGTTGGTGTACCTTAAAATAATAAAAACAAACATCGGGCGTGCCGTCCGCCTTAAAACTCCAGTTGTATAGATAGCGCCCTGTTTTGGCAATGCCGCCCTTATTTTTCGGGCTGTGATTAAGCCATGCGGTTTCAAGTTTTTTGCGCCAGCCGGGCAGAAAAGTTTCGTCAAGGTCGGTGCAGACGCAAATATCGACATCATCAGGCACATGAGAGAGGGAGATGTTGCGGGCAACGTCAAAACGCCAAGGCTCAATAATTTCGATGTAAACCTGAGCGCCTCGCTTTTTCAACTTTTTCACCGTGTCATCAGTGGAGCCGGTGTCGGTCACCACAACCAAATCAGCCTCACGCATGGATTTCATCCACGAGTTTACATATTTTGACTCGTTTTTGCAGATGGCATATACACATATTTTCAGTTTTTTCATGGCAAGTCTCCTTTTTTCTCATCAAGCTTTTTTCTGATTAAAGTAAGATTAGCCTTAAGCCTTTTGTCATCCGGACTTAGCTGACAAGCTTTTTCGGCGTGGTCTGCGGACAAGTCATATAACCCAAGGTTATATGCGGCAATGGCCCCAAGGTCATAAAGTGCCGACCCCCAGCTTTCGCTTTCGGTCAAATAACTCCCGCTGTGATGTGTTATTGCAAGAGCATGTCGTACCATGGCATGCAGCAGGGGCCAGTTCTTATCCTCATATCCCATTTTCGCAAGCGCAAGATAGGGTTCTCGTACACCCGGGCACTCCGCAACTGCACGATACAGCCATGAGAGCGCTTGTTTTCGGTTACCCATAGCTTTAAAGCAATGGGCAATATAGCGCATGGAGGCGCTGCGCTCCTCCTTCCACTTTGCATTTGGCAGGGAGAGGTGTTTTTCAAGGGTTTTAATCCCTTGCTCATATTTTTTGTGGTACATATATTCCCGCCCAAGCCAGAACATTGCCCTGTCATCATGTGGATTCTCCTGCACGGAAAGTTCCAAAAGCGGCAGGTACTGCGACCGTGGCTTGGATAAATCAGGGTAGTGATGAAGCACCATCCCCTCAACCCAAACCGTTTTATCCTCATCCGTCCCGCTGTACTCAAGTACCTCATGCACAGGGTGAACCCAGCGAAAGTTTTGCCTGAGGTGTACTTTTTCCATGATATACTGTTTTTTTATACTGCCGTCGGGGTTATGGCTCCACACAAATGAGTAGCTTGCACGGGTATATTCATCTCCCCATGCATCCTCAAGTTTTTTACGCCACCCGGGTTCAAAAACCTCGTCAATATCGTTTGAAACACAGATGTCCATGTTCTGCGGAACATGGTCAAGTGCCCGATTTCGTGCTTTGTCAAAGCGCCAAGGTGATATAACCTCCTCATAAACCACGGCACCCCGCCGCCGCAGTTTTTCCACCGTTTTGTCGGTAGAACCGGTGTCCAGTACCACCACCAAATCGGCTTCGGAAACCGAATCCATCCAGCGCTCCACAAAGTGTTCCTCGTTTTTACTGATTGCGTATACACAAATCTTGTATTTATCCAAACAGCTCAACTCCCTGCATGTGACAGAAATTTGAAAACTATGCTTTCATAACAATATATGAGCAGGGTGTTAATTCAGTGCCAGATACACCCCGTAATTTCCGAAAGAAAAATAAATTCAGTATTAAATGTGCCAAGGGGGTGATAACTTTAAATACCTTATGTTCTTATTGACAGGTAAGTAAAGAAACGGTATAATTTAGTTGAAAAATTGGGTCATGCCGCTTTGCTTTGTGTGGGAGCAACTTCTACAATGTAAAAGTCTGAATGTCAAACATCCATCCCTCTGACATCTTTTCTACCCCGTGATTAGAGGGTTTCGTTAATAATTGTGCCGATGCGGGGCGGCAGAATGGAGATTATTATGAAGTTTGTCAAACCGTTATTTTTAATTTTCCTGCTAACATTGATTACTATTTCTG
>CAZNYY010000196.1:0-5002 GCA_964577335.1 uncultured Oscillospiraceae bacterium
ATAGTAAATTTACCTGATGAAGCTTGGGAGTTTATAGATTTTAAAAAAGCCGGCGAACAAATGCGAAAGGCTGAAAAAGGGATTTTTATTGACGGGTTCTATGTGGCATGTGATATAGAAAATATAAATGAAGTCTATGACGGAATAACATTGCCTAAGAGCAACTTTGGGGAAAATGGTATATTCAATATTCTGATTGCAAAAGCGCCGGAAGGAAGTGACACTACGGAAGATAGGGCAAGATGGCTCTACTTACCCGCATCGGACAAGCAACTGTCGGGATTTTTGAGAACTATCGAAGCGAAATCCTTTGAGGACTGCGTTTATTATGAATTTAGTACATCTGTTTTGCAGGTTGAGAATTTATTTTACGATTTAGCTCAGCTGGAACAGCTTAACACTTTAGCCAAGTGCATATCGAATCAAGAATTACGAAAATGTAAAGCTGTTTTGGAGTATATGGAATGTGAAAGCCTTGAGCAGGCGATTGATTACTGTGAAAACCTTCAGTGCTTTGATTTTTACCCTGACATGATTTGCGCTAAAGATTATGGGAGACATATCTACAAAACAAAAGAGGCAATGCCGCAGGCCTTAGCTATGAACATTAACTTCGAGTCATATGGACAAAATCAAATGAGTGAGCATGGTGCTAAAGCCACATCCTATGGTTTTATTGAAAAAAACGATCATCCTCTCATTTTACGGCATAGTGAATCTCAGAACCCTAAACTGGAATCCCTTGAAATGTAAGGGAGGAAAAAATGAATTTAGAACAAAGAGAACAAGAAATAAGAAATGCTTTGGAAAATGTCGGCGTGAAGGGGGCTTCGCAGGTTGTTAAGCTGATAGGGCAGGACGGTATGGCAGAGGTTTATATTAATGAGCAATACTTTGATACTTATGATTTTAGCAAAGCAAGGTTTTTAGAACACAAACTAACCAATGATAAAAAAACTATGTACGTTATAATTTATAATCAAAATTTATCAGGTGGACAGTGCCATGCAGGAGTAAAGTTATACCTCCCTGCTTCTAATACAGAAATTGAAACTGTATTTGAACAGGCAGGGATAGGAAAATCACAAGAGTGTAAAATTGAATATTTGCGGTGGAAGGATTATATATTTGATTCCGATGAAATTGTGGAGTCATCTTTAGATGAACTAAATTTTTTCGGCAGACGTGTGTGCGAAATGGATCAGGAAAAACAGCTTATATTCGAAGGCTGCCTACTTGCCAACCAAAAATATCAAAGTATAAAAGAACTAATAAATTTGACATACAGTCTTGAAGATTGTCGGGTTTTGCAGGGTATTGCCAATGACACGGAGCTTGGCCAATATTATTTTAATAATGGGCTGGTGAAAGAATTAGAAGAAATTCCCGAAACGATTGCTGCATTTATAGATTATGAAAAAATAGGAAAAGCCATGCGTGAATCAGAAAATGGTGTATTTTTAGAGGGATGCTATATCACCAATGAAAGCGATACTCTGACGGAGGAATATGACGGAGTAACGTTGCCCGGAGATTACAGCTTAGAAAACGTTCTAAATATATATATTAATTTCGGAGACAGCATGCTTGAAAAAAGTTTAAATCTCCCTACTGATGAGGAAAAAATTTCAGCATTCATCAAGGATTTGGAAAGCATTGTTTTCTCCTACAATAGTCAAAGTCGGTATGGAAATGGAAGGTGAATAAAAGTTTGAACAAATTAAGCATTAGAGATAAAAGCATATTGCTTGCCATGATACTCTGTCTATTGACGTATGTTGGGTATCATTTTTTATGGTTGCCTGTGAATGAGAAAACTCAAGAAAAAACACAGCAGGAGATGGAACTTAAAGCTAAGACTTATAATGGAGAGCCGCTGAAGGAACAGGTTGTAACCTTGCAGTCACAGGATATGAAACTGTCAGAAACCCTTGAACAGCATAAACTTCTGCAAGGCAATAAGTCCCTAAACAAGGAGGATTTTTTGACTTTTCTAACTGATGAATGTACCAAAAACAACACGGAATTGATTAAGTTTAACGACCTTGATACCATCGAAGAAGATGGTACATGGAAAGTGCAGTTTGATTTTGAACTCCGAGGCTTGCTCCCTGCTTTAAACAACATATGTCAAGCAATTGACCAAATAAATATCCGCTATTCGGTAGGCGGGTTTTCTTTACGGCAAAATGACGAGCGGGAGTATTTAGCACGTTTTTTTGACAATAGTACCCGATTGGAATGGTATAAAGATGTCGCACCTGAACCAGAGAAGAATCGAGAGCAGGAAGATAATCACACTGAGGTTTTTGAAATGCCTCCGAAAATGCCGATTATTCAGTCACCTTCCGAAGCAGAGTATTTACCTTCTGAAGAAATCCCTGAGCCGACACAAGAACCTTTGCCCGAATTAGATGATGAAGAATTAGATAGTCTAGCCGAGCAGATGAGTTTTCCCAACACAGGATACAAGGTGATGTTTCTAACCAACAGAGAAAACACAAATTCTCATTCCCACTCTTCTGTTATGCTGTTAAACATAACCCTAGAATTTACTATGTATACTAATCCCAAAGATTTTGCAAAAAGTTTTTTAGATCCCTCAGAACCGGAGGTGTGAAATTGGAATACTTTGATTATACAATTCGAAACCCTATAAGAGGAAGGAAAGAAAAAGGAATAGTAAGCGCTGACGATGACAAAAGTGCTGCTGAGCAGTTAAAATCAAGAGGAATGACCGTAGTGGAACTTGTGCCAATAAAGGATTTTTTAAATGTCCGCAGACATTTATACGGAATGATGCATCGCATAAAAAAGAAAAATATTAAGGATTTCTTTGAACAACTGTCGTTTATGCTGTCTACCAATCTCCCCATGTATAGCGCCCTGTTGATTTTACGAGATATGGGTACGGATAAAAAACTTAAATATTTGGCACGTCCTATTTCCGAAAGTATTCGAGGCGGTCTAACCTTACATGAGGCTCTTGCAAAAACGGGTTATTTTAGTCAGGCTGATATCATGCAGATTAAAGCCGGGGAAGAAAGTGGGAACGTACCTTGTTGCCTTTCCCGGCTTGTTGTGCAGTACACAAAAGAGATTGACTTTTTAAATAAGATTAAGGCAGCGCTCACATATCCTATCATCATTGTAATAGTTATGTTCGTTGTACTATGGGTTTTGATGAGTATGGTCGTGCCGACACTTGCACAAACCCTGTTAAGCTTGGGCGGCGAGATTCCTACTATTACTCAGATTGTCATTGCAGTATCAAAATTTATGGAATCTGCAACTCCCTACATCATGATAGGTGCGGTCGGGGCAGTCTTTGCGTACAAAAAAATCATGCAGAACGAATCAATCGGTAAAAAGGCAGATAAGATAAAGCTAAAGTTTCCTTTGTTCGGCACAGTGTTAACGAAGATAGAAATGAGCAGGTTCTGCCGCAATTTATCTGCAATACAAAAATCAGGCATTGCTCTTGTGCCGTCACTAACTGTGACTGCCGCCTCGATCAAAAACAGGTATTTTAAAAATGCGATAGTAAAGGCAACACGGTTGGTAGAAATATCAGGCATAAATTTATCAACAGCACTGACTAAATCAGGACAGTTTCCGATTATGATGGTGCAGCTCATAGAAATAGGGGTCAGTGCGGGGCAGATAACTAAAACCCTTGATAAGATAGCCGAACAATATGAATGCGAAGTTGATTTTAGTATAAAAAAGATTGCGAGCCTCGCTGAACCTGCAATGATCATAATTGTTGGATTGCTTGTAGGGGTTATTGTTTTAAGCGTGTTCCTTCCGATTTTACACATAAGTGACACCATGATGTAAACTTAAGTAACTTATAAAGCTATTAGTTCATTCCTGTATGATTTTTCTGTATATACTTCAAAATAATGCCGATACTAAAATAATATAAAGATGAAACTGCATGAGAGCGTAAAGGAGTGAATGAAATGAACAGGAATGAACTTATTACACAGGTGAAGCAGGGGTACGGGGAGCTGGCATCAATGGAAAACCGTGATACCTTCACAGATATGGACGACATTGCTGAAACCCCTGAGAAATATTATGAAAAGCTGCTAGGGCAAGTGATTGACGAAATTAACAAAGGTAAATTTGATACTTTTAACTCAGGACAGGAAATTATAGAAGCTGTAGCAAATAATAAAGCCAAGTGGCTAGGACAAGACCGCCTGTGAATGAACATTTGTAAGGAGAGTTTTTATAATGGAATCTGTTTGGAGTAGAAGCGTAAATCTTAATACCTTTAAAAGGCTTGACGGTGATGTTAAAACAGATGTTCTGATTATTGGCGGTGGAATGGCAGGACTGCTGTGTGCTTATCTTTTGGAGCAAAAGGGTATTTCCTATATACTAGTCACAGGCGGTAAAATTGGTAATGGTATTACAAAAAATACAACTGCCAAAATAACTGCACAGCATGGTCTTATTTATGCCAACATGATAAATAATTCCGGTCTTGAAAAAGCAAAGCAATATTTATATGCCAACCTTTGGGCAGTTAACAAATTTCAGGAATTATGCAGAAATATTGATTGTGATTTTGAAGAAATGCCGTCATTTGTTTATTCACTGGCTAGCAGAGAAATAATTGAAAAAGAAGTGTCAGCTGTCAACAAATTGGGATTTAATTCTGAATTTACAGACTGCTTGCCGCTTCCGCTCGACATAAAGGCAGCTGCAAAATTTCCGTTACAGGCACAATTTAATCCATTAAAGTTTTTGGGTCAATTATCACGGGGACTAAATATCTATGAAAATACTTTCGTAGAAAAAATATCGAAAAACTCTGCAAAAACCAAATACGGAAATATAACTGCGGATAAAATTATAATCGCAACTCATTTTCCCATGATAAATATTGCGGGTTTTTACAGCTTGAAATTATATCAGCACCGCTCTTATGTAATAGCACTTGACAATGCCGAATATGTAGGTGGCATGTATGTGGACGAGGCACAAAATG
>CAZNYY010000197.1:0-4969 GCA_964577335.1 uncultured Oscillospiraceae bacterium
ACCTTACCGTGGGCGGGTAAGGCGTAAAATGGAACTTATGCGCATCGCCGTTTCGTCTGCGGACGAAAATTTCGGCGGTGCGGTAAATTCCGCCGGAGGCTTTAGTTTGAATTTATTCAAACTAAACCTCCTCGGCGCTGTACTTCATCAAGAGAATTTCGGGCTGGTACGAAAGCTTCGCACGGCGCAGTCCCTCAATCCCCATGTCTTCCTCCCTGTTTATATACTCCGTGCCGGAAAAACGGTTTTCCGCAAACATTTGGTTTATCGCCGTGTACGCACCGTCTATATCTGTGTCCGCCTTTTCAAGATGTATAACCGCCGTTCTCTCGTTTAGAGGCTCGCCCACTGTCACCGCCACAACCATATCGTCAACCCTGAGCAGTGCGCCGCTTGTTTCAAGCTCCCAAAAATACCCGAAAAGCCTGTCGATTGACACCTTTTCCTCCCCCGCATCGTCCCTTCCCTCAAGGGATTTCAGGGCAAATTCATATGCTTCATCTATATTATCCTTCGTTATTTCTTCATATTTATATGGATACTGCTTTAAAAACTTGTTTAAATGGTTTCTTTTTGAATGCAGTTTTCTGCCCTTTAGTGTTATCAAGCTTTCTGTTTTATAAATATATTCCGCCGCAGAGCGGTTTTTGGTTATTTTAAACATCCCCGGAAAAGTTTTTTCCAAATACTTTGCACTTTCCTTTTGCAGTTGGCGAAAAACACATTTCTCGCCATCGGAATGTGCCAAATTAATTATTTTTTCAATCGTCCCCTTTTTGTCACCGTCGCCGACGGGAAGGAGGTAATACCTCGGCTTGTCTTTGTACTTTCCTCTCAAACACAAAAACCCGTCCTCAATTGTATATTCTATATTATAATCCGGCTGCCATATAAACATATTTGCAAACGAGCATTCCGAGCCCATCATACAGCAGCCATCCAAAAACCCGTCAATAGTCTTTTTGTCCGAAATAGTTATTGCCTTAAAATTCAAAACACACACCTCTAAAGATTAATTATTTTTATTATTTCTCTCGTTATATCATCAATTTGGCGAATGTCGCCCTCGGCACAACGAACACGTTGCCACCCATATTTTTCCGCCACATAAACGGCGTTTTTGTACGCATTTTCTAAATACTCCACGTCCTTTTCATGAATGTCCAAAACATCCCCGCCGTCCATCTTGTTTTTCCTGCCGCCCATAAGCTTTGCCGCAAATTTTGGCGGCATATCAAGAAAAATAACATGGTTTGGCACGGGCAAGCCAAGCTTTTCATACTCAAAATCATAAACCCAGTCCAAAAATCGGTTTTTCTCATCCATATTTTCAATTTTCGCCGCCTGATGAATCATGTTGGAAGTCACATACCTGTCGGCAATGACAGTCCCCCCCGCCTTTAAAAACTCACCCCATTTTACGGAGTAGGAGGCATAACGGTCAACCGCATAGAATGCCGATGCGGCATAGGGTGATACATCAGCGGCACTGCCGCCAAACTCACCATTTAAATACATTTTAACAAGGGCGGAGGATTGGCTTTCATAGTCGGGGAACGTGATTTTCATCACGTTTTTGCCCTCTTTTTTCAGAAATTCATATACCCTCGCCGCCTGCGTTGCTTTGCCGCTGGAGTCTACCCCTTCAAGCACTATAAGCACTCTTACTCACTCCTGTACATTTTTCTTTTTTCCGCAATTTTGCCGCAGGACATCTTCCCCTCGGTGCAAGGTCCGTAAACACAGGGCGGACCCGCTTTTTTAAACAGTGTCGGCGCTACATCTATTACAAGCTCATACATTTTCTGCGCCAAGTCCATAATTTCCCACTGCGCCCTCTCGCACAGACGGCGGGTTAAAAAGTTGTATAAACTCCTTGCGTTAAAAGTGGCTATAAGCTTGGTTTCGCAAGCATTTGGCAGTACATACCTTGCATCTTCCGCCGCCATTTTCTCCGCCTGGCTTTTTGCCGCCTTCTCGCTTTTGCCTTTTAAAATAAGCGTATCAAAATTCTTTTTCTCAAGTATTGCTCTTATATCGTCATAGTCCTTTTGGTCACGCTCCATAGCCCGCACAAAAATTTCCCTTGCCGACGTGTCCTCCTCTATCTCGGGCGGAATTATGTATTCAAACTGCCGCTCAACAACGTATCTTTGGCTTTTCACGCTGTAACTTGCAATTCTGTGCCTTGTAAGCTGTGCCAAAAGCGTGCGGCTTACCCCCTCAATCCCAAAAGTGAAGGTAACGTGTTCTATGGGGCTTTCATGCCCCAAATCCATCAGCATATCCACAAACTTCGCCGCCGACCCATCATCCAGCTTATCCATAATACTGCCAACATCCGCACTTGAATAACAAAGCTTTGCCGCCGCCGCTATTATTTTCTCCGGCTCTCCCGTGTGTTGCAGTAAACTGACTTTTAACATAACAAACCCCCTTTATTTTTTCCTGTAACCTAAAACCTTCATCATAAAAACGGGCAAATCAAGCATTCTCACAAACCTTGACGGTTGAGATAAAAGCCTGTAAAACCATTCAAGATTAAGCTTTATAAAAACATCGGGCGCACGGCGCACAGTACCCGCAAAAATGTCAACCGACCCGCCCGCCCCTATAAAAAGCCTTGCATTTGTTTTGCCCTTGTTCTCGTCAATCCAAACCTCTTGCCGTGGTGCGCCAAGGCATACCAAAACAAGCTTTGCGCCGCTTTTGTTTATGTCATCCAAAACACTTTCGGTGTCATTTACATATCCATGGGTTACCCCCGCCACCAAAAGCCCCGAAAACCTTTTTTCAAGATTTTCCGCCGCCTTCTGTGCCACACCCGGCTTTCCGCCGTAAATATAAACGGGCAGACCGCTTTTTGCGCAGTACTCCAGTATTTTCAGTGACAGGTCACACCCTGCAACCCGCTCCCTCACAGGCTTTTTAAGTATTTTTGATGCGTAAACCACGCCTATCCCGTCCGCCACCACCATGTCCGCACGGTTTAAAACACGCATAACCTCGGGGTTTCGGTGTGCCTGCATTATTATTTCGGGGTTTGGCGTGTATATCGAGCGGGGCTTCTCACCCTCCAAAAAAGTGAGGGCACGGGAAAACGCTTCCTCCATGCCGCATCTGTCCACATCCACGCCTAAAATATTAACGGTGTCCCTCATTTTAGCTTACACCCACATTCTTTTTGAAAAATATATCACTCTTTAATATACCACAAAAAGTTTTCCCCGTCAAACACTTCTGCATTTTTCTCAGGTGTGTACACACTGTAATTTTGGGGCGGAATTTTGTTGGTGTAATACATCGCCCCTTTTAGTGACCAGTCGGCGGCGGTGATGCTTTCAATATGCTCGTGATACTTGTATGTTGTGGTGTGATTTTTGGGGATAACCATAACATCCTCACTCCTCCCCGCTATCTCCTGTGTTATGCGAAAATCATACTCCCCCGCCTTCATATAATCATAACATTCGGTGGTGTTTATAATAAGGAAAGCACACACCAAAAGCCCCGCCGCCCTTTTTGAATGTATGCCCCCCGCCATAATTGCAAGCCCCGCCGCAGGCACAAAACCCGCCCGAAGGGATATCCAGTTGCCGCCGCTTATGAAAAACGGAAAATATGACGCTAAAAAAAGCACCGCCCCCAAAATAAATAAAATATGCGGATTTGTTCTTTTTGGTGCATATTTTGCGGTAAAAAACGCCGCAAATATTATGCCCGCCAAAAACAGTGGCTTTTTAAAGCATAAAAATAATCCCCGTACAAACCCGTTTTTCAAAATCCCCCATAGGGGCTTGCCGTAGGTTCTTAAAATGTTCATTGATGTTTCGGCGGCGCCAACCTCAGGGGTAAGGCGCAAACTAAAATTGCCAACATCCTTCATTAAAATATAATATGCGCCGGTTATTAAAATACCTACAATGGGTATTATGGGAACCTTTTTGTTTTTAAAATAAATGCATGACGAAAAAATTGCGGAGAACACCGCCGCCTGCTCGTAAAACCAGCAGGACAAAAGAAATAAAACGAGAAATACCACTCGTTTTTTGTGAATTAATGCGTATGCTGCGGCGGATGCAAAGAACATTCCGCCGATAATTCTTGTGGATGCAGACAACCAAAACACCGCCTCGCTGACAGTCGGCAACAATAAATAAACCGCAAAAAACAGCGCCGAGGGTCTTGCCCCCAAAAATTCAAGCACCCTGTAAATAAACACCGCACTTGCAAAATGTGCGGCGGCGATAATTATTACCGAAACCATAAAAGGCAGGTTTGCCCATATATAATAATCAAAAAATGCGGCGGCGGGTCTTGTTGTCGCCGCCCCCATTTCAAAAAACACATGGTACGGGGTGAAAAAATTGTACGTGCCGTACTGAATATAGTCGTCCATAATAGGATAATACAAAAAACCGCAGTATGCATACTTTAAAAATACGCATACTGCCATCACCCGAAAAAGCTTCATATATCCGTCCTCTCGTATATGCCGCTTGTATTGTTTTTATAAATTTTGTAAAGCTCCGCCGCCATTTTTGCGGCATCCGTCACAGGCTTTACTTTGGAGCCTTCACGATAATCGGGCACCATAAAAAGCTCTTCAATTTTAAGCCCCAGCTTTTGGGCAATTAAAATCACCTCGGCGTCAAAGAGATAACCTTCAGCCGTTGTTTTCTTTAAAATTTTTTCGGCGGCACCGCCCGTAAAAGCTTTAAACCCGCACTGCGTGTCGTACACCAAATTCAGCGATTTGTGTGTTACAAACGAAAATGTTTGTGACAGGGCACGCCTGTAAAGCGGGTAATCGTTGGCATAGCCCCGTGTTCCCGCCACCATGTCCGCCCCGCCCGCCAAAAGCTTTGCCGCCCTTAGAATATTTTGCGGGGAGTATGCAAGGTCCGCATCGGTATAAATTCTTATATCCCCGTCCGCCGCCAAAAGTCCCTCCCTTACCGCCCTTCCC
>CAZNYY010000198.1:0-4952 GCA_964577335.1 uncultured Oscillospiraceae bacterium
GTTATCCGCAAAAACAGGGTCAACAACTGTAATCTGCGGCTTTGCGTATGTAATAAAGTCCGCCGCAATATCTGACTGTCTTTTTGAAGCGAGAAAGCCTGTGTACACGCAATCAAATCCCTCCCCCTCCTGTTTCCAATGTCCAAGGTAGCCGGGCATAATATCTGTCAGGTCATGCAAAACATAGTTTTCATAAAACCCTGTTATCGTTGACAGTACCGCCGTCGGGACAGGGCATACCTGATGCCCCATTACAGAGAGGATGGGCATTGCTGTTGCAAGCGAACTGCGCCCAAGCCCCGAAATATCATGTATAGCCGCAATTTTTTTAGGTAGGTTCATTTTTCTCTCCAAACTTAGAGTTTTAAAGACATTATACTCCGCCCCAACTTAAAAATCAATATTTTTTAACATATTGTTTAAGCTTTCTTGTAGTTTTATCTTATAAAGCTCAAAGGGTCGTATAAAAATGACACCTCATTTTTATACGACCCTTAAAAGCCTTATACCCACACCTGCACTCCGGCAGGAGTATTATTTGAATTTACGCTTTCTCGCAGCCTCTGACTTCTTTTTGCGCTTAACGCTGGGCTTTTCATAATGCTCTCTTTTCCTTATTTCAGATAAAACACCGGATTTTGCGCACTGACGCTTAAATCTTTTTAATGCGCTATCTAAAGATTCATTATCTTTTATTCTAACCTCAGACATTGTAATCCCTCCCTCCGCTTTGTCAATTGACGGGATATGTGAAACACATATATGATATTATAACTCATCGGGCGTGATGTGTCAAGTAAAATTTACTATATAAATTGCAGCTTTTTTATCAAGGTTAATAGTAATTTACTATTTCCACACCCTGATAATATATTTTTAGTATCTCGTCATACATCTTCCCGTTTTGCGCAAAAAATTCAGAACCGTACTGACTAAGCCCAACTCCGTGCCCCGAACCCTTTACATGGAACACAAGGTTATCGCCGCTGTCCTCAATGGTGAAATTTGAAGATGAAAGTGAAAATATACTGCGAATTTCCGTTCCTCGAAAGTCTGCACCGCCAATATTTATTGTTTTTACAGAGCCGCCCTGTGTGTATTCAACCTGCCCTATCTCGGCATCTACGTCTGTTTCTCTGTAATCAGACAAAAGCTTTGAAAACTCTTCTTTTGAAATAATCTTTTCGGAATTGAATTTCGGAGAAAGGGTGTCCCCAGGACTTTCAACACTTTTTAAATACGGCACCTCTCCCCCCCATATATCCTCTGAATTTTCGGTGCGTCCGCTACCTGTGGAATGAAAAACTGCGGTTATTGGCTTCTCATCATACAGCATAACCTGTCCGGCGGTTGCAAAAACCGCCTCTTTAATCTTTGGCGCATACTGCTGTCCCCATTCCTCCCCAAATTTCTGTCTTGTTTCCTCCTCCGACAGCCATGCCTTGCAATGGGTACTATCCGTGCATATATCCGCATTGGGATGAGAGGGGTCATGAGTTTCCTTTTTATCAAGAATATATGTTCTTGCGGCAACTGCCTGCGCCTTTAACGCTTCAATATGAAACGAGGCGGGCATTTCTCCCGCCAAAACACCGCTCAGATATTCTTCCAGGTCAACACTTTCAATTTCGCCCGTATTATGATGAAGCACCGTGACCGCAACAGACTGTGCATTGCTGTCCGGACCCTCGCTTGTCTGAGGTTTTACCATAAAAATAAGAACAATAATAGTCGGCAAAAGTAAAATTATAAAAATAATAAGAAAAATCATTAAAATAAATCTTTTCAAAAACCCGTCCCCCTCATGAAGTAATCAAGCCATCAATAGATTTTATGAGGGAGACGGGCATATTATGACGTATATGGTTATTGTGTCCGAGGGAGCGCTTCAACATCTTCTCTTGGCACTGCAACCGCCATCGGGACTTCCTCATCCTCAGCGGGAAGCCCTATAACAGAGTGGTAATGCCGGCACACCTCCGAGGAAAGATACCCTTCTTTCTTGTTTTCCTCCCCCTCGTATATACCCAGTGCAGAAACACGCTTCTTGGTTTCCTCCGGGCAATTTGGCCCTGCTAAAAGTCCTGTTTCTGTGCAAATAGTATACTCATTATGCAGTGTGCAATATTCAGAAGGCACCTGCTCATTTTTAAACGCCTCTGTTCGCACCCGTGAACCTCTAAAATCAATATGGCAAAGGGAAGTTGCTCTTTTTCCGCTTGTTTCACATATGCTTATAGTGGTGATGCCCGCAGGGATATCAAAACTTTTGTACTGCTTACCCACATGGATTTTCGTCATAATATTTTTCCACATATTGATTGCAGGGTTATAGGCTACTCCCCTAAGAGGTTTAGGCTGGTCAAAGCCAAACCACACCGCCCCCACATAATAAGGGGTGTATCCTATGAACCACCTGTCAATATCGTCGCTTGTTGTTCCTGTTTTCCCTGCCGTTGGCATAATGGGCAGCGCCGCAGAGCTTCCTGTTCCGCCTTTTACAACACCTTCCAAAAGCTCGGTGACTAAAAAGGCCGTTTGCTCACTCATGGCAACAGATGGCTCTGATGCGCCCTCAAGCAGAACATTTCCCTTGTAGTCAAGTACCTTTGTATATGTGCTGGGCTTCGTGTACAAGCCACGGTTTACAAACGGTGTGTAAGCAGCCGCCATTTCCAAAACCGACACGCCGTCCGTAAGACCCCCCAGTGCAAGGGAACTTAAGTTTTTATCCGAATAAATCTTATTGTCAGCACGTTTTTGCGAATCCACAAGGCTGGTTATCTTTAAATTCTGGGTCAGAAAATTAAAGGATGTGTCAATCGTCATCTTGTCCAGTATTTTTACCGCCGGAATATTCAGCGACCGTGCAACTGCAGTTCTCACACTTACCGCCCCTGAAAACCCGCCCCCCGCATTTTGGGGGGACCACCCGTTAATGGTGATTGGGGCATCAATGACGGTAGAGTTCGGTGTGATATGCCCATACTCAATCGCAGGGGCGTATACCGCTATCGGCTTTATCACCGAACCGGGCTGCCTTAGGCTGTGGGTGGCACGGTTTAAAGTTCTTCTTGCTGCCTTCTCTCCCCGCCCGCCTACTATCCCCGCAACGTGACCCGTATAAGGGTCAAGCACAACCATAGCCGACTCCGGCTGACTATCTCCCGAAAATCGTGGGAAGTTCCCACTGTTTTCGTACACATCTTCCATTATTTTTTGCACGTCCATATCAACGGATGCATATATCTGCAACCCTCCGGAGTAAAGCATTCTAAGTGCTATTTGCCTTGCATACCCCTTTTCGTTTTGCAAATCCTCCAAAACCTCGTCAATTACCGCATCAACAAAATACGAGCGGCTGCCTATCATCTCTTCCGAGGCACTGCCCTTAAATACGAGTTCCTCTGCCATGGCAGCGTTGTATTCTTCAGGGAATATGTACCCAAGCTCAAGCATTTTGGCAAGAACAATTTCTTGCTTATTTTTATTTTCTTCGGGGTTTATAAGGGGGTCAAATTTACTTGGATACTGAGTTATTCCTGCAATCGAAGCGGATTGTGCAAGAGTCAACTCCTCCGCATCCTTGCCAAAATACAAATTCGCCGCAGACTGAACCCCGTTACACTGCTGTCCAAGATATATTGTGTTTAGATACAGCTCCAAAATCTGCTCTTTTGACAATTCCCTTTCTATTTTATATGCACGGTAAATCTCCTGTATTTTTCGTTTGTAGGTCGTTTCGGTGTCCCCTGTTAAATTCTTCACAAGTTGTTGCGTTATCGTACTTGCCCCGTATGACACCCTCCCCGAGGTAACAAGGCTTAAAGCCGCACCGGTAATGCGCTTTATATCAAAACCGCCGTGACTGTAAAACCTCTCGTCCTCAATGGCCACAAAAGCATCTTTCATATCCTGCGGAATTTGATGAAAGTCCACCCAAACACGGTTTTCCTCATCATACAAACGGTCCATTTCATGAGTTTCGCCTGTCTCCTTGTTGGTATAATATATAAACGTCGTAAAATCCATCTTCAGATTTTCAACATCAAGCTCCTCTGCGCCGTTTATATAGCTAAGGCTTATGCCCGCAACAGTTCCAAGCAGAACAAGCATCAAAAGCCCTGCAATCATGAAAAAATACTTTGAAAATGTTTTGAAAAACGATTTCAAGAAGGTCCCTCCTTCCAAAAGGAATAAGAATTCATACTAAATCATACCCTAAAACCATTAAAAAAGTATTACAAAATGAAAATAATATCGAATAAGCTTTAGCAATTAAGGGAAAAATACTGGTAAGAGAGGCGTTTTAGTTTAAATTTATTCAAACTAAAGGCTCGACGAAAATTTTATGCGATGCGAGGTAAGTTGCATTTACACCTTATTCGCCCACGGTAAGGTCAAGTAAATTTATTATTTTTATTTTGTGGGCAGAAAGGCTATGGAAATTAATATGAAAAATATGAAAACCCGAATTGTTATTATTTACTGCGCCTTTTGTCTTGTAGCTTTCTTTGCCGGGGTTTTCGCCGGAAGCAATGTGAAAACCGACAAAGAGCCCGAGATAATATCGGCACAGGAAACAAGTGAACAAATGGTGTATGAGGAGTCGACACCCTCCCCCGAGCCGACACCTCAAGCTTCCCCCCTGCCCGCTGAGGGGCGGTATATGCTTAACCTCGCCGGCGACAGCATTGCGGTATACCGCTTAAATGACGGGGGAGAAACCGAGCTTTTGTATAAAAAAGATGATCGTCTAACTGCCCTTCGGCAGGATGATTACGAAAGCCTTTGCACCGGTATTTTTACCAACAGTGAAAATGAAGCTAGGGAAATGGTTGAGGATTTTATAAGCTGATTTATCCTGTGACCGTAATATCCGCCCCAAGTTCGCAAAGCCTACCTGAAAGGTCTTCGTATCCCCGCTCAATATGTTCAAGTCCGCACAGGTG
>CAZNYY010000199.1:0-4950 GCA_964577335.1 uncultured Oscillospiraceae bacterium
AAAAGCTGGAAATTTCCGCAGTCGGACTATCCGACAGAGAAAATTACAACACGGCTTCTTTTAAGCCACACTGCGGGGATGCCATTGGGGGATTTCACCAATGTCTACGCCCCCGGAGAAACAATGCCCTCTAACCGGGATGTGATGACGAGGGAAGCGGTGCTGACACGCGAGGCGGGAACGGGGTTTTCGTACTCCAACACAGGCTATAATCTATTGGAAATATTAATCGAGGATGTCACGGGGCAAAGCTTTTCGGAATATATACGCACGGAAATTTTACTCCCGCTGGGCATGGAAAGCGCCACCTTTGACATAGACACAACGCCGATGCCTTACCTTCCAACGGGTTATAACCTCAGCGGAAAGCCTGTGCCGGTCTATCTCTATCCCTCAAAGGCTTCGGGTGGTCTGTTTGCCACAGCTCACGATATTGCACGGTTTGCGGTGGCGGGCATGAAAGAAAACCCTGTGTTAAGCGTCGAAAGCACCAAATTGTTGTATACTCCCCAAAGCCGTAAAATCGGCATTTATGGTTTGATTTTTAACGCATATGGATTTGGTCACTATATCGAAACGCTGCCAAACGGTATGCTCTCATTTTCCCACGGCGGCCAAGGCAACGGCATTATGACGCATTTTCAGGTTGTGCCGGAAACAGGCGATGCCATCGTTATTCTAACGAACAGCCAGAGAAGCTGGCCGTTTATATCTTATCTGCTCAGTGATTGGGCGCAGTGGCGTTCCTTTCCGTCTGTTGGCATGAGCAGGATTATTTGGGGGCATTATGGACTCTGCGCAATAATCGGTATGCTGCTCTCTGCAAGTCTGCTGGTTGCCTTGCGGACAATATTGTCGTTTTATCAGCAAAAGCGGACGGGTTATCGTGCTTTTCGGACTTTTATAGCGCTATTGCTCCTCGGTACGCTCATCTGGTGTGCTTGCCAAAAATATTTATTTATATCCTCGGTCTTTCCGACTTTATCGGTATGGCTGGGGGGCGTGGTGTTTGTATTCGCTATTATTTTATTAATCTCGTCTTTCCAACCACATAGAAAGGGGCAATGAGGTATGAATAATATAATGAATCGACATAAAGTAATCCCATTCACGTTGCGGTACATGACCGTACACACGCTGACTTATCTGTCCTTTGGTATCTTCTTCATGCTGATCAGTCAATACTTTGAGTATTTTAAGAGCGACCCGATATTTTATCAGGTGATGAAGCCATCCGATGCATTGTCCGTTCGTATTGAAGGCTTTCTATATACCAAGTTTTCCTTCAACCCACTAATTGGATATCCGGAAATCGGACTACAAATGCTTGTGTTTTGGTGGATGTTTTGCCGCTGGCAAAATAAGCGTGTTGCAAGAAATGAGATAAAATGATGGCTGTTGTTTTACGATTTGCAACATGCAAAGACTCAAATGGTCATATTACACAATCATATATTTAGGGGGTGACCAACCCCATTTTGAAATGAGTTAAATTTCAAAATGGGGTTAAAATTTAAGAAAAGTTAAGTTGAAATCCTCTAAATTACTTATTTCGATGCATAAACAGCAAAAACGTTGGAAAAAGACCATTCTTTCTTTTCCAACTTGCTATTTTCTTTAAATTCACGATAGCCTTCTCGATTTGTTGTGGTATAGCGCAAAACCTGATTGTTAGGACATATGACACAAGCCCTTCATTGTTCCGCCCCATCATAATTTGTTGAAATGTATGGGATATCATAGTATCACTCCATTTCTAAAATATAAAAACCGGCTTATTCAATAGCCGGTTCAGAAACTTTTATTTGATTTTGACAGTGCTATATGAATTATAAATTGAAATTTATTGCTGAGGTTAACCTTCAGAAACAAAGTGTTTGATATGTTCATCCATACTGCAAATTTCTTTTTTCAGAAACTCAGGATATATAACTATATTCTGAATTTCATCAATTGGCATCCAACCAAGGACCACATTGCAGTTATCTTTATGCGATACAAATTCTCCATTATCAGGAATAGCTGAATCTTCGCACAATTCGATTAGGTAATAAAAAGCAATGTTGTGAGCCTGTTTCCCATTCCATTCCCAAAAACATTCTTCACTCCACAACAAGTGTTTGCACAATATGTTTGTACCTGTTTCTTCTTTATATTCACGAATAAGTCCTTTTTCTAATGTTTCGCCAATTTTTATATGACCACCTGGCAAAGCGTATTCACTTCCATCACTTTCACGCTGGACAAGAATTTTATTATTTAAAATTAAAACTCCAACCGTTCTTACTCCACAAAGATATTCATGTGCCTTAAACAACCAGTCCTTTGCCATGTCTAATCACCCCTCCAAATTCCTGTTTGCAGCTTAATACAAATCCTTATCAGATAATTTTTCAAGCCAAATTTCCTTTAATACATCAATATCATCTTTAAATTCTTTTGATGTCTGTGTTTCGCCTTTTTTTAGTTCCTCCAATACTTCAAAAACAAATTGCTCTCCACCGTCTTTATTCCAATCTTTTTGTAACTTCATATCAACGCAAGAGCCTGTTTTTTGTGAAAACTCAAATCGGTTTTTACTTCCCTGTAAATTTGTTGCAGCCTTTAAGAGTATTTTGTTGCTTAGCGTATTCTTGATAACGTAAACCCCGCCGACAATTTCACGTTCTTTATATTGAGCTTGTAGCTCTTTTTTTGATTTCACATCGCTCAAAATAATTCGTCCTACCTTTCAACTGAGATTTATCAATCTGTAAACATTTTGATGCCTGTAAACATTTGGTGCAATTTATGTTCATCAAATGGAAGATATTCTGCTATTGTAAATCCGACAACATCGGAATTTTCGGTTATGCACCCCAGCACCTCGGAAAGCTTCTCCATTGTCATCTTTCCACCACTGCTGCCATCTCCAACCAATTCATTGTTTGCAAAATAGGTAGAGTGAAAAAGGCTTGCATCCAACACATCAATATCAAGATGAACTAATATGTGGTCAAAGCGTCCTAAGAAAGCCTTTATCTCGTCATCGGATATAAATGCCTCTGTCTGCACCCTATAATCTACACCCATATCTTTTAGAAACTTTTCTTGATAACTGTGCAGTTCCTGTAATCCAACATACAAAATATCATCAGCCCTAAATTTTTTGTTCTTCATCAAGCCCGAAAGAGTGTTATCCCCATGACCCATGAGCGATCCAAGTACCATGGCATGGGCATTTGGGTATCCATCCTTTACGGTGGATACATCCGGGTGAGTATCAATCCAGATGATACCAATATTGTCGTAGATTCCATGCAAATAGTCGAAAGGAGCTTGTGAAACGATACAATTGCCGCCAATTGTGATAATTCTATCCGGTTTGGCAGTTTCAATAACTTCAGCCGCTTTCCTTATGCCGGCTACAATCTCATCTTTGCCATAAATTCCATCTGTCACACTGCGCTTTCTCCCATCAGGCGGAGGGATTTTCACTTCCAGCAAAGGTTGATTTTCATTTTCAGGAAGAATGTGTGCAAGCAAATTTGCACCGAAGTAATATGTTTCTAATCCACCGCTTAAATAGTCCGGGTACAACAATCTAATTGTTTTCATATGCCACCTCCGTAGTAGATATAGTATAACATTTTATCGGTAAAAAATCAATTATATATCAAGTAAACCTTAAAAATTTGCCGTTACCGGCACACAAAACTCCATTCGGAATAATTTCATCAATCCCGTATTCACGCTTTGACTTTGACAAGCCATGAAACTGCACAGTGGAGTGAAGCTGCCAAACAATTTCAAAAATAAGGCGAAGAATTCGGTTTTGATATGTGCGGAGGCGACCGAAGTAAAACAGAAGAATTCCCCCTAAAGAAGAGTGGGAAAAATAGTATCAATCAATTACAAAAAAAAGATTGTACATGGATTATTAAATATCAAGGCAGGTGCATCGGGAGTGCTGGATTACATCACATTTCACAGGAAGGTCTCAACGCTACCTATGCTATTGGAATATGGGATGTGGATAATTTTTCAAAGGCATAGGTACCGAAGCTACAAAACTTATACCTGATTATGCATTCAATGTGTTGAAGCTCCATAGGATTGATTTTAAGGCACTTGACTACAACAAACGTGGGTTAGAGATGTTATGGGAAATGTGGCTTTAAAGTTGATGGTAGATTAAAAGAAAGTGCATTTATTGAAGGAGAATATCACTCTGCACTCACACTAAAAAATGCACGCCCATAAGGTTGTAATTGTCTTATCCTGTTACCTATACAGGCATGCATATATTTACCATATTCCCATTAGTGATCATTCCCACTTACACTAACTTTCAAATAGCCCCTCTTTATTTTCTATTTTTATTTAAAACCGCTTTTCTTATACGAAGACTTTTCGGGGTTACCTCCAAAAGTTCATCCTCTGCTATAAATTCAATGCACTGCTCAAGGCTTAAAATCTTAGCGGGTGTAAGCCTAAGAGCATCGTCAGAGCCGGATGCCCGTATATTCGTAGCGTGCTTTTTTTTGCACACATTCACCGCCATATCTTCCGAACGGCTGTTCTCACCCACAACCATACCTTCATAAACCGCATCCCCCGGGCTTATAAAGAGGGTGCCCCTCTCCTGCGCATGGTATAAACCGTATGCCATCGCAGTACCCGTTTCAAACGCCGTAAGCGAACCCCGTGTGCGTGAGGGCATATCACCCTTGTACGGCTGATAATCCAAAAACACATGGTTGAACACACAGGTGCCCCTGGTTTCCGTCAAAAGCTGTCCACGGTATCCTATAAGTCCCCGTGCGGGTATTTTAAACTCCAGCCGTGAAAAGCCCGAACCCGAGGGCGACATATTTATAATTTCAGCTTTCCTTATTCCTGCGCTTTCCATCACCGCTCCCGTGTATTCGTCGGGCACGTCAATGGTGAGGTGTTCAAAAGGTTCCATCA
>CAZNYY010000200.1:0-4948 GCA_964577335.1 uncultured Oscillospiraceae bacterium
TCCCGCTGCCACATCTGAAATAGTGGCTATAGGTGCGCCGCCGAACACCTCGTCGCCAATCACCTGCGGGTCGGTTGCGGGGGCTATGGGGTGACTGTCCCTGTTTGCAGGGGCATTGTTCCATATAATACCCGCCGTGTCCTCCGCCGTGCCCGTGCCTGTGCCCTCCGCCCACGACTGCACCGTATCGTCACCCAAAAGACCGTAAATATACAGTGTTGGCGGGACACCCGTCACACTGTCCACCACAAAGCTTAAATCTGCACGAACGGCAGACACAAAATCCTCACTCGAGAACCCTATATATGCCTTTGCCGCATAATGAGGACCATTTGTTTGGTACTCGTTCCTCACCCTAAGGGTGGGGTTCCCCCCGTGATTTCTAACCTTGCTCGGCCACTGCGGGACTGTATTATTAGCACCGCTTTGAATGTCCGCATCCGCATTCGTCTCAACTACAACGCTGCTTGCCATAATAGCGGGCATTCCAAGATATACGCTCGCAGAAAGCAAAACCGCAACAGCCATAATCAGGCTTATAATCCTTTTATTCATAGACTTTTCCTCTCTCTTTCATCGGTATGTCAAATTGTTATTTAATGACTACTACTTGCCTTACATCAAGGTTTGAAATGAGAATAAAGACTTTTGATGCACCGTCAATATCTTCAGAGGTCCCGCTTCGTACAATTCCCCTTGAAATTTCGTAAATGTACACAGGTTTTCTTCCAACTTCATATGCCGCCGTGCCGCTTCCAAAATCCACGCCGATTACCATTGACGAACCGTCGGCATTTCTTTCCTGTGAAACTACGCTGCCGTATATTTGCTCGTTGGGTCCTGCAATCCCGCTTCTGTAATTGTTTGACGATGGAAGGGAAACAATTTTCTCAAGCCTGTCTATTTGCCCTTTTGAGTTTATCCCCAGATACACCAAATCTCCTCGGTCTACCCCGAAAGCTCTGCCCTCACAGCATCATTTACGGCAAATAGGCGGCTTATTTCCTCATCTCCCGAGGTCCCCGTCAAGCGGTATGTTATCTCGCCGTATTCGTCAATACTTTCATAAACTCCGTCTACAATCACTGCGGTATTCTTGTCAAGCTCACTTCTCACGGGTGTTGCCATCTCGGTTTTTATGACGATTATTCTCTCGTCGTCCTCATATATTCCTTCCGCCGGCATTTCGTAAACTTCAATATAATAGTTTCTTCCGTTTACAAGGTCAACCTTCTCACGCTCGTATTCCGTAATACCGAGTATATCGGCATAAAACAGAACGGTTTTCCCTTCCTCTAAAAATACTATGTTGTCAAAGGAACGATTTGCCGAGAAATATTTCCTCATTTCGCCCGTAAATATTGTATCAACGGATTCAATTAACGAAATGTTTCCCAGGGCATCGGTTTCTATGCGGAAAGTTTTTTGAAGTTCACTTCCAATCCTTCTCATAACCTCGTCATTTTTTGTTCTCACACCATTGAAGGTTATATACTCCGCACCGTAAAATACCCGAGTTTCCTGTCCTCCGTCTGCGGTTTTTACAAGAAACTTAAACTCGCTTGTTTTGTTTAAGCCCTCGCCCGCAAAAACATTCAGCAAATATCCAAAGTTTCTCCCCGGAATTTCCTGGTCACTTTCAGATATGGCTGCATAGAAAACCCTGCCCTCTATATCCAAAAGAAATACTCCCGTTTTGCCAATTCCTATATCATCCGGCAACAGTTCACCGGATGCGCTTTTTGCCACGGAATACTGCTGGTCGTCAATTATAATATTTCCTTTTTGATGGTCAATCTCCTGTATGGTTCCCATTGCCCTTTTGTTTGTAACGGTTATTTCCATATGCTCTCCGCTGCCCAAAACCGATATTACGTCCCAGCGCTTTAAGTCCGACAGACTTATCGCCGCTCCGCCCATATCATATATACTTTTTTTGATTGCAGAGTCTGAAAAATCTATGCTATAGCTTCCCATATATCCGGTATAAATTTTATGGCTGTAATTTAAAAGCTCTATACGCCCACGGGATACATCAACATTTTGAATTATATGTGTGCTGTATGTGTTAATGAAAACCACGTCCGCCCTGCCGTTTTTATCGGAATCCAAAAGCAGCATACTGCCTTCCCCTATATCCAAATAATGCTCTTCAAACGGTACTACGGCTTTTCCGTTATAGATAAGCGACATATCTTCCCTGTTCTCAAAACTAACTTTCTTACTTAAACTCTTTTGCGTATCCGCCCAATAAACCAGCCCACTGCCGTCAAGCGAACGGATATCCTCCGCTTGTACAATTATTTCTTCATTATAATTTCGGTCCTTTTCAATATGAAGAAGAACCATTCTTCCGCCTTCTTCCTCGGCATAGAAAACTACTTTTCTTCCTAAAAGAGCGGCGGCATCGGTTTCGCCTACCAGATAAATTTGCCCGTCAATCTCAACCTGCCCTTCGCCCGTGCCGTAGCTGCGGTTTAAAGCGGTTATTTCATTTGCCGTAACCTGCCCATAGCTTTGCTCTCTGCCAAGCTGTTTTAATCTCTCGGTACGCAGGGTTTTTCCGGGTTCAATCGTATGTTTTTCATTCTCCCCCGTTCCTGTTTTCACCATCATGTCAACATCAAGGGCATTGTATACAAGCTGCATTACCGCCCCTCTTATTATCGGCGCTGATGCCTCTCCCGCAACATTTCTCGTAACCCCTCTTTCTGCCGCCACCGTTAGGTACCCCATGGGGTACCCTCCCTTGCTTTCTGCCGCTATGTCATAGCCTAATGCGGCTACAACCATTTTTACAGCTTGTTCATAAAGCACGGGGTCCTCAGGACGGAATGTCCCGTCACCAAAACCTTCTATTATTTGCATCCTTGTCATTATAGATATGTTGTTGTACGCCCAGTGGGAGGGCGCAACATCGTCAAAGGCGGACACCCCCGTGTCGGCTATAATATTTTGCACCCCCAAAAGCCTTGCCACAACGGCGGAAAACTCCGCTCTTGTAACCTCGTTTTCAAAGCGGTACGAACCGTCCTCATAGCCCTTTATAATATCAAGTGAGCCAAGTGTCACCATTACCTCCTGGCTTGGCTCGTACGCATTCACTGCCAAGGCACCGGTAAAGATAAATACCGCTAAAGTAATTGCGGCTGATATCCTAAACAATTTTTTCATGACTTTCTCCATTTCCGCTGCGAAGCGTCAATTTATTTTTAATGTATATTACAGGTTGTAAATAGCGGTTATTGGGGGCAGAAAAAATAAATTTTATTTTGACCGACCCCCCTTCGCCTATAACTTAATTAACGTATTTCATTTTTACCAATAAGCGGCTTCATGCTTTCAAAGCTCTCCCACATAAATACCTTGATATAGTGCCCGTCAAGCGTATCCGGCAAATCAATTGTAACATTCATCTCCGAGAAATTCACGCTGCTGTAATCCGCCTTATCAATTGCAACTTCTTCTATTTGCCCGTCTGAATTAAACAGTACCGCCATTAAAATCGCAGGCTGCGGGTTCCCTGCATATGCGACAACCGCAAACTCGCCGCCGTCGGTCATGCCTGTGGCGTCCTCCCCCTCGGCATCCTTAAAAGTAAAGACAGGTTCTACCATCATTTGTATATTAATTCCGTAGTCCCTTGTATCAACACCGTTTTCTGCGGTTGCCTCTGCAATCATTTCGGTATTTAATAAGGTATTATCGTCTAACACCTCGTCTGTTTTTTCTGCATCCGAATATATCTTCAAGCTTCCCGCACCGCGTGCTACCTCAACCGCCGCCTTCAATTCTCCAACCTTTTTTCCGTATGCTGCATTTATTACATTGTTATCTACACTCAAAACCACGTTTTCATCCGTAATTGACAGTCCTAAATGGTCAAATTCCATTACAAGCGTGGGTACATTTTTTGTTGTATTTTCTTTTGCCGCACCTTCTTTGGAAAGTATCCAAAGTGCTGTGGAGGATGTTTCCGCCGCCAATATAAAGGTTGCATTTGTGCCCGATAAGCTTTTAACATAATCCGTCACGTCAAATTCAACCAGTCCTAAACGGTTCATGGTTACAACCCCTAAAGGCGCTCCCCCGAAAACCTGTTCATCTATTACATAATTCCCTGCCACGTCATTCCCCGGTGCATTGTTCCATGTAATTTCGCCCTCTGCCCATGAATGATCCGCAGTATCTGCCAAGCCGTAAATTCTTATCCTGGCACTGCTTGCCTGGCTTATGGAAAGCCTAAGCTTTGCGGTATCAACATTATCCATTTGGTCACTTGAAAACTTGATATAAGTCTTTTCGTTGTAATGCGGAGTGGCAATACTGCCTGCTCTTACATGAAGTACATCCCCATCTCCGAAGTTTGTATCTACATATTCTTTTGCGCCGCCCGTATAATCCCCATGGTTTATTCTGGTGTCGGCAGAGGTTACAATCTTGACCTTCTCTATACCCGTGGGCAAAACCTCTTCCGCTTCTGTAAGCTGTATTGTTTTCTCGGTATATTTGTTTGCATTTACATAGGCGGTAGCCCTTATTGTAACAGGGCCTGCCTCTGCCATATTACTTACCGCAAGTTCACCCGTGGTCTCGTTTATTGACACACCGTAGTTGTTTGTGCGGATGGACCATGTTGCCGCCTCATCAAGAATTTCGCCCTCACTGTCCCGCATAACAGCTGTGGGGTTAGCTATTGCCTCTTCCTCACTTACTCGCGGTATTTCTATTTCGTCCGCAATATTTTCAATTTCCACCGTGGCTATATCATCGGTTGGGAAGGAAAGTTTAAGCTGGGGAGCGTTTCTTGTTTCTCCCGCCACCGCCGCACCTTCTTTTGACACTATTGTAACAGCTGCTCCTTTAGTGGCAGATGTAATTATAAATGTAGCCGTTTGCCCCTCAAGACTGTTAATGTATTCGGTTACATTTACTGTCATTACCCCCA
>CAZNYY010000201.1:0-4947 GCA_964577335.1 uncultured Oscillospiraceae bacterium
TCAGGTTTGTTGACTATAACGCGAAGAATCCCAAAATTCGTCGTGTCGGCAAGTGATAGTGCCTGAATGTTCACATCTTTTTCCGCAAGCGCCGCCGTAATTTCCGCAAGCCTGCCGGATTTGTTTTCAACAAAAACAGATATTTGTTTTACCAGCATCATAATCCCTACTTTCTTTTATCTATTACTCTTTTTGCCTTGCCCTCACTGCGTTCTATCGTCTTAGGCTCAACCAAGCGAACCTTTGCCGCAAGTCCCAGTGTACTTTCAATTTTGCCCCTGATTTTCTTTTCAATATCCTCAAGTCCCCGAACTTTGTCGGAAAACACGTCGCCCGAAACCTCTACCAAAATTTCAATTGTGTCAAGCGTTCCCACGCGGTCCACAATCAGCATATAATGGGGTGCCGTCTCACCCATATCCAAAAGCACACTTTCTATTTGAGAGGGGAACACGTTTACCCCCCTTATAATAAGCATATCGTCCGTCCTGCCGCTGGGTTTTGTCATTCTTGCACAGGTTCTCCCGCATTCGCATTTTTCATACACAAGCTTTGAAACGTCACGGGTTCTGTATCTTATAAGCGGAAAACCTTCCTTGGTGAGGGTTGTGAAAACAAGCTCACCCGAGGTGCCCCCCGGAAGCGTTTCGCCCGTGTCGGGACTTATTATTTCCGGTATAAAATGATCCTCCCAAACATGTAACCCGTCCTTCATTTTACAGTCCATTGAAACGCCCGGCCCCATAATTTCGCTAAGACCGTATATATCATGTGCATCAATGCCAAGTCTTCCTTCAATCTCTGCACGCATATTTTCCGTCCAAGGTTCTGCGCCGAAAATACCGGTTTTAAGCTTTAATTCACCCTTTTTTATCCCCATTTCCTCAATGGTTTCGGCAAGAAACAGCGCATAAGAAGGTGTACAGCACAAAATTGTCGTGCCGAAGTCACGCATTATTTGAATTTGCCGTGCTGTGTTTCCGGATGAGGTCGGCACGACGGAGGCGCCAAGCCGCTCCGCCCCGTAATGTGCGCCAAGACCGCCCGTGAAAAGACCATAGCCGTACGATACCTGCACCATGGAGTTGCGGTCGGCACCGACCATTGCCAGGCAGCGTGCCATAAGCTCACTCCAAAGTGAAATATCACGGGCTGTGTACCCCACAACGGTTTGTTTCCCCGTAGTGCCTGAGGATGCGTGAATACGCACAATTTCACTCATGGGAGTTGCAAACAGTCCAAAGGGATATGTTTCCCTTAAATCCTTTTTAGTTGTAAAAGGCAATTTTTCAATATCTTCCGCCGTTTTAATATCCTCCGGCAAAAGACCTATAACCTGCATTTTCTCCCTATAATACGGAACATTTTTGTAAACTAAATGCACAAGGGAAGAAAGCCGCTTTGACTGGAGGGAATGAAGCTCGTCACGAGAGAGGGTTTCCATATTCGGGTCCCACGAATTTTTCATCTTACTTCACTCTCCTTTACGGCATTATAGCCACTGTCAAATGCCTTTAAATTTACATCCAAAAACTTTGGCGGCACAGTGTTTTTAACAGCTTCAACCCATTTTTCTACGGGTATTTCCGTATTGGCTGCCAAAGCACCCAGCAAAACCACGTTCACTGTTTTTTCGTTGCCCGCATTTTTTGCCATGGGCAGTGCATCAAGTGCCTTTATTGTAACGCCCATACGTTGTATTTTATTAATAATTTCCGTAGGATATTCGGCGTTTCCAACTATAACGGGCATGGGGTCAATCTTCTGTGTATTAATTAAAAGCTTGCCGCCCTTTTTCAGGCTTTCCAAGTAGCGGTATCCTTCAAGTTCTTCAAACGCCAAAATAACGTCCGCCTCGCCCCTGTCGATTACAGGGGAATACACCACATCACCGAATTTTACATAGGTTACAACGCTGCCGCCCCGCTGGCTCATCCCGTGAACCTCCGAAACCTTCACGTCAAACCCCATGTCTGTGGCAACCCTGCCTATAATGCGGCTTGCCAAAAGCGTGCCCTGTCCGCCCACGCCCACAATCATTATATTAGTAGTCATACAGACCCTCCTCCATTTAGCTTTGCTAATTTGTCGGGGAAATTTACGGTCATACCGTCCACTCCCGCCGTATATGCAGCCCTCATAAGCTTTTCGTCCGTGACACCCCATGCACGAACATTTAAACTCCGCCCCTTGGCACATGCCACAGCGCTCTTTATAAGGGATGTTGAGCGGGGGCAAATTTGCCAACCGCTTATGGACAAAACCATTTCAAGTGTTTTGTCGTTTATTTCATCGCACAAAAACCCCGTACGGGTTTGTGGACTTTGTGAGCTTATGTTCTTTATAATGTCAAAATCAAAGGAAGTAACGACGGCTTTTTCGCCGATGCCAAGGCGGTCTATGATTTCCAAAACCTCACCCTCGATACCGCTTTGCTTAATTTCAACGGCAAAGGTTATGTCCTCACCGCCGAAAGTTTCGAAAAACTCCTCAAGTTTTACAATTTTCTGTCCGGGGATTTTATCCGCCTCAATGTCATGCTCCAAAAGTTCGCCATAGGTGTAATCCGAAACACTGCCCGGGATGCCCATAGTTCTCTTCAAAGTGTTATCATGGAACAAAACTAAAACCCCGTCAGCGGTCATCTGCACATCGGTTTCAATGCCGTTAGCCCCATATGATAACCCCATTCGGAATGCTTCCATAGTGTTTTCAGGGGCATATTCCGACGCCCCCCGATGTGCGAAATTTACAAAGCATGACTTGCTTTTCCATTTTGCGCCCAAATCAACATCATTAATTAAAACCCCGTCGGCACCAAGCTTTTTTATGGTGTCAAGGTTCTCATCACAGGTTTCCCCCGTAATGCCGCCGCCCCTTGTCATAACAAACACTTTAGAACCCATTTTGTGAATGTTCAAAACGTCTTGCAAAGTGTTTTCCCAATGCTCCCAAAGCCTGATAATTCCCGCCCCTGCACTGGCGAAGTCCTCCGCCATATCAGCCCTTGGCATAAAGGCAAGCACTCGCTCCCGACCGAAGGCTTGTGAGGCTTTTTGGGCACTTTCGGTATTGGAAATACCAAGATAAAAGTAAAAGGGCAATTTTTTCAGTTCATTTATAAAATCATAGCTCAACTCATCAAGCTTTATATGAAACAAAAAGGGGGTAACCTCATTCCATACTTGCCCAAGTTCACTCAAAGTTAAAACAGGGGGCCATTTTGCGGCTTTTAGGCGATTTTGCATTTCTTCGAGAGTGAGGGACTGTACCAAATCATCGCTCCCATCAACTCGTTTTAGGTCGTCATCATGAAAAAGAATGAAAGTTCCCTCTGCCGTACGGCGTATATCCGTTTCCAAAATATCCGCACCGTTTTGTGCGGCGTACAAAAAAGCCTCAGGTGTGTTTTCGGGTTTGTTTTTTGAAGCGCCCCGATGTGCTACCAAAATCATATTTTCCTCCTATTCACTACAGGAGAGAGCGCCGAATTTACATACTTCTACGCAAAGCCCGCAGCCGTTACACTGTGTGGGATCTATAAAAACCCCGTCGTCATAGCTTATTGCAGGACATCCGATTCTCATACAAATACGGCATTTTTTGCATTTGTCATCATCCACCTTTGCAAGCCCTTCGTATTTAACGCTTTTTAAAAGGGCGCAAGGGCGCTGGGCAATTATAACCGAGGGTTCGTCCGCTGCGGTTTCCTCTTTTACCATTTTTTCAAATTTGTCAACATCAAACGGATCCACCACAAAAACACGGTCAACACCTATAGCATGGCACAGTGCCTTTAAATCAACCTGTTTTGCGGGCTCGCCTTTTAGGGTTTGCCCTGTTGTTGGGTTGTGCTGGTGCCCTGTCATCCCCGTGATGGAGTTGTCAAGTATAATAACCGTTGAAGTGCCTTTGTTGTAAACAATATCAATAAGCCCCGTAATGCCCGAATGCATAAAGGTTGAGTCACCTATTACCGCCACGGTTTTTCTTGCAAAATCCGCCCCTGCTGCCATCTCCATACCATGCGCCATGCTGACGGACGCACCCATGCACACACAGGTGTCAATACTTGAGAGCGGCTCCAAAGCGCCAAGAGTGTAGCACCCTATATCACCCGACACAACAAGCTTTAATTTTTTCAAAATATAGAAAACCGCCCTGTGCGGACATCCGGAACACAGAACAGGAGGGCGAATGGGAGTAGGCTCATCCGCCATCAAAACCTCAGAAGGTATTTTGCCGCCGATTTTCTCGGCAATAAGCGAAGCACTGTATTCACCCAAAAGCGAGAAAATCTCCTTGCCGATAACCTTGATACCAAGTGATTTTGCATAGGTTTCTATAACAGGGTCAAGTTCTTCAACCACATAGAGTGTGTCAACATTTTCGGCAAAATCACGAATAAGTTTCTCCGGGAGTGGGTGTACCATGCCAAGCTTTAAGAAACTGGCATCTGGCATTGCCTCTCGTGCATACTGATAGCAAACACCCGAGGTGATAATGCCTATTTTTTTGTCACCGTACCGGATACTGTTTATATCTAAGCTGTTTGCGGCATCGGCAAGCTCACTCATGCGCTGCTCCACCACAACATGCCGCCCTCGTGCCATGGCGGGCATCATTACATATTTCCCCGGGTCCTTTTTATACTCTTTCAAGGGAACATCTTCTCTTTCGGAGAGGGTTACCATACTTTGAGAATGGGAAACCCTTGTGGTAAGCCTAAGCAGCACAGGCGTATCATACCGCTCGCTCAGTGAAAACGCAAGCTTGGTAAATTCCAAACATTCGGCACTGTCAGAAGGCTCAAGCATGGGTATTTTCGAAGCTGTTGCATAATGGCGGCTGTCCTGTTCGTTTTGTGAGCTGTGCATTCCGGGGTCGTCCGCAACGCAAACCACAAGTCCGCCGCCCACACCCGTGTAGGATGCGGTAAAAAGCGGG
>CAZNYY010000202.1:0-4886 GCA_964577335.1 uncultured Oscillospiraceae bacterium
TTTTGTCATCCGCACGATGCAGGCTTTTAAAATCAAAACACATGAGTGTTTTGGATAGACTGGCACTCTCAAGGGACAAATCTTTGGTAATTGTAAAGGTGGGCGGGCGGTTTATGCTTATCAGTATAAGCGGGGAGGGTGTTTCCCTTATAAGTGAACTTGGGGAGGAAGATGTACCCGCCCAAAAAGAGGAGGAGCAAGCGGTGCCAAGTTTTGGGGATCTTATTAAAAGGGCTGCACGCCGCCTTGGCAGGGAGGACGGGTATGAAAATTAAGCGGATTTCGAAAGTAGCGGCAATTTTCATGTTTGTATCCACCCGTGTAAGCGCCGAACCGCTGCTTGAAGGGATTTTGGAGGAGGGGACAGTTACCTCAAACATAGTTGTTTTGATGACGCTTTTAATGCTTATACCCTCCATGCTAATCATGATGACAGGGTTTACAAGGATAATTATAGTGTTGTCATTTATACGAAACGCCTTGGGGCTTCAGCAAATGCCCCCAAACCAGGTTTTAATAGGAATGGCGCTAATCCTCACGTTTTTTATTATGAGTCCGGTTATAGGCGAGATTAATGACATTGCATATAAACCCTACACCGAGAACGCTATAACACAGCAGGAGGCGTTTGACAAGGCAATTGTACCAATAAGGCAGTTTATGCTGCGCCAAACCTACGGCAAGGATTTAAACCTGTTTTTGGATTTGGCAAAAAAGCCCGTACCTGAAACATACGACGAAATTGAAACCACGGTTATTATACCCGCATTTATAACAAGCGAGCTGAAAAGGGCATTCCAAATGGGATTTTTCATATTAATTCCCTTCATTGTGATAGACATGATAGTGTCAAGCACACTGATGTCCATGGGAATGATGATGCTGCCTCCCACAATGATAAGCCTGCCCTTTAAAATTTTACTGTTTGTGATGGTGGACGGGTGGGGGCTTACAATTAAAACCCTGATTTCAAGCTTTGGTTAAGGATGTGAATAAATGAGCCAAACAGAGGTTATAGGAATTATACAAAGCGCTGTATTTACAATTATTTCGGTGTCGGCACCCATGCTTTTAACTGCGCTTTTGGTGGGACTGTTAATTTCGGTGTTCATGGCGGCAACGCAGATAAACGAGCAAACTCTTTCATTTGTACCGAAGGTTTTGGGGGTTTTCGTGTCACTTATAATATTCGGGCCATGGATGCTTACAAAACTAATTGACTTTACCACAAGGCTGTTTGACCACATGAACATGGTAGGCGGGTGATGAGTTTTGGATTTTGCGGAAATAACGGGACATTTCTTTTTAATGTTTTTAAGAATATCTGCACTTTTCACCGTGTCGCCCATTTTCGGAAGGCGCAACACGCCCTCTATTGCAAAAATAGGGCTGGCATTGTTTTTGACTTACATATTGGCAGGCGTGTATTCCCCCACGGTAAACCTTGCGGACAAAAATTTGCTTGAATTTTTCATTCTTTGTGCGGGGCAAATTTGCGTGGGACTGATAATGGGGCTTGTAACAACATTTTACTTTTCTGCGGCGGTGACCGCCGGGCAGATAATTGATATGCAGATAGGCTTTAGCATAGCAAGCGTTTATGACCCCCAGTACGGAACACCCGTGCCCCTTGTGGGCAACCTGCTAAACATAACCCTTTTATTGTGCTTTTTTCTGGCGGACGGTCACCATGTGCTGCTTCGCATAATAGGAGAATCGTTTCGGGTTATCCCCGTAGGTGGTGTTGTGATAAGCCCGCATATAGCGGCGGCGTTTACAGAAATTTTTATAAAAACTTTTATTCTTGCGGTGCGTGTGGCAATGCCTGTTATGGCGGCGGCGCTGGTTTCCGAAGTGGTTATTGGGGTTTTAATGCGGGTGGTACCCCAGCTTAATTTCTTTGTGGTGGGGTTTCCGGTGAAAATAGGGGTGGGGCTTGCGGTGCTTTTTGGGATGATACCGGTATTTGTAAATATGTCAGCCTCCATTTTTGATGAAATGGCAGGTGCAGTACAGAAAATTTATGAAGGAATGAGCCCGTAAATGATAATGCTGATGATGGCAATGGATGATAAAACCGAAAAACCAACCCCTAAAAAAAAGCGTGACACAAGAGAAAAGGGGCAGGTGTTAAAAAGCAATGATGTAAATGCGGCGTTTGTATTGCTCTCAATGTTCGGCATTTTAAAGCTTTTGGGGCCTCAGATGGCATATGACACCTCAAGTTTTATGCATCGTTTTTTGACGGGGTTTGACACGGGATGGGAAAAGTTGAGCGCGGCAAATGCTTTCAATATTTTTTTTAGCTCGAGCGTGTCGTTTTTTGCAATATTAATGCCAATTTTGGCATTGGCAATGCTTGCGGGGATTGTTATAAATTATGCGCAGGTGGGTTTTTTGCTTACAACAAAAACTTTAATGCCTAAATTCAGCAAGCTAAACCCTTTAGAGGGGCTTAAAAGAATGGTATCAATGCGCGCCTTGGCAGACCTTTTAAAGGCATCAATAAAGGCAACAGTTATAATTTACATAGCGTTTATGGAAATTAGAAATTCGTTTAAAACATTCCCTGCCCTTATGGGGACAGACCTTGGCAAATCGCTCGGAATAATCGGAAGTTTTGTAGAGGGGCTTGCACTTAAAATTGGAATTGCACTTCTTGTTATTGCGGCATTTGATTATTTGTACCAGTGGTGGGAGTATTACAAAAACCTGAAAATGACAAAACAAGAGGTTAAGGATGAATTTAAACAAGTGGAAGGTGACCCGAAGGTAAAAGCGAAAATTCGCCAAAAGCAAATGCAGATGGGTATGGCACGCATGATGAATGATGTGGAAGAAGCAACCGTGGTAATAACAAACCCAACTCATTATGCTGCGGCTTTAAAATATGACGACAGCAAGGATGCCGCACCCGTAATGGCGGCAAAAGGAAAAGATTTGGTAGCCCTGAAAATCAAAGAAAAAGCCCGAGAACACAATATAGAAATTGTAGAGGACAGAAAGCTTGCCCGTGCCCTTTACGAAACCGTGGAAATAGGCGATGCAATACCCCAGGAATTCTTTGTGGCGGTTGCGGGTATTCTGGCTGAAATATACAGGATTAAAAAACGATAGTGAGGTTGTATATGAAATTCAGTGACATTTCAATATCCGTTGTGGTTTTGTTTGTAATACTGCTGATTATAGTGCCGCTTAGTCCTACGCTTTTGGACTTGCTTTTGGTGATAAACATCATGGCATCGGTATTTATTTTGCTGATGACGTTTTACACAAGGGAAACCTTGCAATTTTCGGTTTTCCCGCCCTTACTACTGATTATCACCCTGTTTAGGCTTGCACTTAGCATATCTTCAACCCGTCTTATTTTGGGCAACGGAGGTAATGCGGGGCAGGTTATAAAAACCTTTGGCAGCTTTGTAATAGGCTCAAACCTTGTGGTTGGTGTTTTAATATTTCTTATTATTATGCTTATTCAGTTCATCGTCATCACAAAAGGCTCGGAGAGGGTGGCGGAGGTGGCGGCAAGGTTTACCCTTGACGCTATGCCCGGCAAGCAGATGGCTATTGATGCGGATTTAAATGCCGGAATTATTACAGAACCCGAGGCAAGGCTTAGAAGGGTTTCGGTACAAAGAGAAGCCGATTTTTACGGCGCAATGGACGGCGCCAGTAAATTTGTAAAGGGCGATGCCATAGTCGGCATTATAATCACCATTATAAATATTGTGGGCGGGCTTATAATCGGCGCAACGGGCGAGGGCGCAATGGAGCTTAGCAAAGTAGTAAGCGTGTACATATTGGCAACAGTGGGGAACGGGCTTGTAACCCAGCTTCCGGCGCTTTTGGTTTCAACGGCAGCGGGGATTGTGGTAACCCGTGTTGATTCGCAAAACAACCTGGGGCATGACCTGAATATGCAGATAAGCGCCCAGCCCATGGTTTTGATGATTGGCGGGGGAATGATGCTGCTGATAAGCCTGATACCGGGCATGCCCAAAATTCCCATTTTTATTTTGGCGGGTTTGGCACTTGGGCTTGGGTACTCCCTTCTAAAGGCGGGCAAAAAACTTGACGGCGCAGACAGGGAACAAAGTGCCGAGCAGCTTGCGGATGAAGCGAGAAAACCCGAAAATATTCTTTCCCTGCTTACGGTAGAGCCGATTGAAATTGAATTTGGATACAGCATAATCCCTTTAGCGGATGCCCAAAGAGGGGGCGACCTTTTGGACCGTGTTGTAATGATAAGGCGGCAAAGCGCTATGGATTTGGGAATTATAATTCCCAGTATACGCCTGCGGGACAATATCCAGCTTGAACCGGGGGAATATGTTGTAAAAATAAAGGGTGTTGAGGTGGCAAGGGGCGAAGTTATGATTTCACATTACCTTGCCATGAACACGGGCGAGGCCACAGAAGAAATTGAGGGCGTGCCGACTGTTGAAGCGGCGTTTGGACTGCCCGCAATTTGGATTGGGGCGGACAAAAGGGATGCGGCGGAAGCGGCGGGTTACACGGTGGTGGACCCCCCAACCGTAATAGCCACGCACCTGTCCGAAATAATTAAAAAACACGGGCACGAGCTTATGGGCAGGCAACAGGTTCAAATGCTTCTTGACAATGTGCGGGAAACAAACCCCGCACTTGCGGACGAGGTGGTGCCAAAGCTTATAACCCTCGGAAACCTGCAAAAGGTGCTTGCCAACCTGCTTCGTGAAAACGTGCCCATAAGGGATATGGTAACAATACTTGAAACTTTGGGTGATTATGCACCCGTAACAACCGACCCGGATATGCTTACCGAATATGTTCGCCAAAGCCTAAAGCGTGCTATTACAAAACGCTTTGTGCCTGACAATCAGGCAAGGGTAATCACGTTAGACCCG
>CAZNYY010000203.1:0-4882 GCA_964577335.1 uncultured Oscillospiraceae bacterium
TAGCACCTAAATGTATTATGGGGGCTGCGGCAGGACATTGCTGACCATATGCATACACATGCGCCATCACATCATGGCGAACCTCCGCCTCCCTTTTGGCCGCCACATCATAATTAATATTGTCGGCATTTGCCTTCATTTCGTCTATTTGCTTACGCGTCACGGGCAGTCCCAGTTCATGCTGCGCCTCGGCAAGTGCAATCCAAAGTTTTCGCCATGTTTTAAACTTTTTGTCGGGCGAAAAAAGAAACTGCATTTCACGTCTTGCGTAACGTGAACAAAGAGGGTTTTCATAAGTATCTTTAAGTTCCATTGCCTTATAATGCCTCCTATTTAAAGTATTTCACACCTGATATAAATATTTTCTGCTCACCTTCACCTGATACATTTTTGTGGACATTTTCTCCCACCCTTTCGGAATGTGCCATTTTTCCAAACACCCTTCCGTCGGGGCTTGTAATACCCTCAACCGCCATTTCGGAGCCGCTCGGATTGTACGGCATAAACTCCGCCGCATTACCTAAGAGGTCAACATACTGTGTGGCGATTTGACCGTTTTGGATAAGGGATTTTAACATTTTGTCGTCCGCAACAAACCTCCCCTCCCCGCTTGAAAACGGCAGTGTGTGTATATCACCAACATTTACGCCTGACAGCCAAGGGGATTTGACCGAACTTATCCTTGTACGAACCATGCCAGACATATGCCGTCCTATTTTGTTTACGGCAAGTGCGGGGCTGCTCTCATCCAAGTCCCTTATCTCGCCGTACGGCAAAAGACCCAGGTTTATAAGCGCCTGAAAACCGTTTGATATACCTAAAATAAGCCCGTCACGCACCTTTAAAAGGTTCATAATACTCTCGGATATATCAGGGTTTCTAAGGGCAGTTGCAATAAACTTGCCCGCACCGTCAGGCTCATCCCCGCCGGATGCACCGCCTGCAAGCATTATAATCTGTGACCTGTCAATATAATTTTTCATCATCTTGAAGGTTTCACTGATATCGTTTGCATTAAGATTTTTTATAACAAGGGTACTTACCACAGCCCCCGCCTTTGAAAAGGCTTTTTCTGTTTCATATTCACAATTTGTCCCCGGGAAAATGGGAATGAAAACACGGGGAGCGGCAATTTTTTCGCCGACATATGCAGGTGCTTTGTCATAAAAACTGATGTTTTCAGCCTTGGCACCTTCGTTTGTCGTTTCGGGGAAAACCTTTGAAAGGGGTTTCTGCCATACGGAGAGCGCCTCCCCAAGGTCAATCTTCTCGCCGCTTACATAAATCACCTCATCCGAAATTGTTTCTCCTATTAAAACGGCGTTTTTATGGTTAATTTCTTCATCAGTTTCAATAATTATTGAACCGTACAAAGCATCAAAAACCTTATTGGTTTCAAGCCTTACTCCAATCATATTGCCAAAGCACATACGGCTTAACGCCTCACAAATACCGCCGCCGCACACTGTATGAGAGGATTTAATTTTTTTGTTTTTAATAAGCTCGGCTACAAGGTCAAAATTATCCAAAAGGGAAGTCATGTCAGGCAAGCCGCCATCCCCCTCGGCGGGTGACAGCAAATACACCTTGCTGCCTGCTGATTTAAACTCGTTTGAAACAGCGTCCCCCGCATCAAGTATAGAAACCGCTACCGCTACCAAAGTGGGCGGCACATCCAAATCGTTAAAACTGCCGGACATACTGTCCTTACCGCCGATAGACGCAACACCCAAAGCCTTCTGCGCGTAATATGCGCCCAAAAGTGCCGCCATGGGTTTGCCCCATCGTTTTGGGTCACTGCTCAAGCTTTCAAAAAACTCCTGAAAACTTAAATAGCACTCATGCCTGTTTCCGCCCGCCGCAACAATTTTTGTAATTGCTTCAATAACGGCATATGCAGCACCGTGAAACGGGCTTTGCTCCGAAAGATACGGGTTGTAACCGTGGGACATGATTGTGGCGCTCATCATCTCCCCCTTGTCTATTGGCAGTTTTGCAACCATACTCTCCGCAGGGGTTTGCTGGTGTTTTCCGCCATATGGGAGAAACACGGTAGATGCGCCCGCAGTCGAGTCAAACCTGTCTGCCAAGCCTTTTTGGCTGCACACATTCAAATCAGAAAGAATTGAAAACCATTTTTCACGAAGGTTATTCCCCTCGGGCTTGGCTATTTCCATGGAAATAGCACCCGTTTTTTCAATTACAGCGGCAGCGGTTTTCGGCGCACCGTTTAAATCTAAGAAATCCCTTTCAAGGTCAACAATTTTCTTTCCACGCCATGTCATAACAAGGCGGTTGTCACTCGTTACCTCGGCTACCCGAGTGGCATCCAAGTTTTCTTCGGCGGCGGCATTTATAAAAGCGTCACAATTATCCCCTGACACTACAACAGCCATCCTCTCCTGTGATTCGCTTATCGCAATCTCCGTACCGTCCATTCCTTCATATTTTGTGGGAACCGCATCAAGATTTATCTTCACACCCGACGCAAGCTCACCAATTGCGACAGAAACGCCTCCCGCACCAAAGTCATTACACCTTAAAATCATCTTCGCAACATTTTCACGGCGGAAAAGACGTTGTATTTTACGTTCCTCCGGTGCGTTGCCTTTTTGAACCTGTGCCCCGCACTCCTCGAGAGATTCCTCGGTTTGCGCTTTTGATGAGCCCGTGGCACCGCCGAGGCCGTCACGCCCTGTTTTGCCGCCCAATAAAATAACCACATCCCCCTCGGAAGGTACCCGGCGCACAACATTTTTCTTAGGAGCAGCGGCGATTAGCGCCCCCATCTCCATGCGCTTGGCAACATACCCGGGATGGTAAATTTCTTTTACAAGCCCCGCCGACAGCCCTATTTGGTTTCCGTATGAACTGTACCCCGCCGCCGCCGTTGTGGTAATTTTTCTTTGGGGCAGTTTTCCGGGCAAAGTGTCGGAAAGCGGAGCATTAGGGTCACCCGCCCCCGTGATTCTCATCGCCTGGTACACATAGGCTCTGCCCGAGAGAGGGTCACGAATAGCACCGCCGAGGCAAGTTGAAGCACCGCCGAACGGCTCAATCTCGGTGGGGGGATTATGTGTTTCGTTTTTAAACATTACAAGGTATTCTTCCTCGCCCCTATCCGTCTTTGCCCCTACCACAACCGAGCAAGCATTGACCTCCTCTGATTTATCCAAATTTTCAAGCAACCCCGCCGCCGACAATTCCCGTGCGGCAATTGTTGCAATATCCATAAGGCATACGGGTTTTTCTTCCCTGCCAAGCTTTTTCCTTGCATTTAAATACTCGTCAAACACATCTTTTATAAGCTTGTCCGAAATATCCACCTGTGAAAGTTCGGTTAAAAAGGTGGTGTGGCGGCAGTGGTCCGACCAGTATGTATCAAGCATCCTTATTTCCGTAATGGTAGGTTCTCTGTCCACCCTCGCAAAGTAATCACGGCAAAGCCTTAAATCATCCGTATCCATTGCAAGACCAAGTGTTTCGATGACCTTTTCCAGCCCCTCCTCCGAAAGCTTTGAAAAACCCTCCAAAACCTCAACATCCGCAGGAATTTCCGTCCTCATTTCAAGGGTTTCGGGTTTTATTGGGGATGCTTCCCTGCATTCTATGGGGTTTATTAAATATTGTTTAATTTTTTCAACATCCGCCGAGCTTATATTGCCGTATAGCATATAAACCTTTGCGGCCGAAACTATGGGTTTTTCACCCCCGGTCAAAAGTTGTATGCACTGCTCCGCCGAGTCCTCCCTTTGGTCATACTGCCCCGGCAGGTACTCAACCGCAAAAGATGCCGCACTGTCATCCTCCACTTTCTCATCATAACAAATATCAAGCTGCGGCTTTGCAAACACATTGGTTTTTGCCTTATTATATTCATCGTCCAAAATACCCGACACATCGTATCTATTTAAAATGCGTATTTTATCGAGGTTGCCTATTCCAAGGTTTTCACCAATATCCGCCCTGAGTGCCTCCGCCTCAAGTGCCATCCCGTCGCGTTTTTCTACAAAAATTCTTCTAACCATATCAAACCTCCAAAATGAATTTATAAACCCAGTCTTAAAATATTCGGCAAAATACTTATCATTTCTTAAATCGCTGTTTCACAGTCAGAAGGTTCTTTTTTGATTTGTTCTCGTAAACTAAGCCGGTTTTTTTCATAAATTCGTACTCCTCACAAAAAAATATCTATAAAAACCCCGCAAAGCGGATTTGCCTTTGCAGCTAAAATAATTTATCCGATATTATTATACACCACTGTGCAATTTTTTCAAGTTTTTAATGCAGTATTTTTAAAAAAAAATTGTTTTTACCGTTATTTCAAAAAAGAAAAGACCTGCACAGAGGTCCTTTCCAAAATTTATTCTTACTTAATCTTCCTGTGCTTCGGGGAAAACAACTTCTTCCGCCGCCTCGTCTTCCTCCAAGGTAATACCTTCTACATGAATGTTCACCTTTAAAACCTCAAGCCCCGTCATGCTTTCAATATCAGCCTTAACCTTCTCTTGAATGTCCCATGAAACCTCGGGTATTTTCACCCCGTACATAACGGTGATATGAATGTCAATAACCGCTTTCCCATCTTTTATGTCAACCTTTATACCTTTTGTGGCGTTTTTCTTACCGCTCAAAAGTTCGGCAATGCCGCCCGCAATACCACCGCTCATTGAGGAAACACCCTCAACCTGGCTTGTGGCAATACCTGCTACTATCGCTACCACCTCGTCGGAAATTTTAACTGTTCCACTTTCATCAATAACCTTTTCTTGCACTTTTTCATCCATGAAACTCTCCTCCTTTGCGAAACTATCTGTAAACATATATTATTATAACATTTTTCACTCACTTATTGCAAGGGTAAATTTACCGTGCCTCTGTA
>CAZNYY010000204.1:0-4860 GCA_964577335.1 uncultured Oscillospiraceae bacterium
TGCCACACCTACGGAAAGATACACCACAACCTTTTTTCTGTTCTTCCTAAGCAGTTCAAAACACGCCGCCATAAGCAGGGTATAAACCACAAAGAAGGTTGCATCAGGTCTGCCTGTGACGGCGGTTGCAAAGGGAACATGAGTTAGTACTTTTACAATTAATATCATTACATTTAAAAATACTCCCGTTAAAATACCGATTGACACCGCCAAAGGCGTGAATGCCGAAACAAACAGCAAAACAATGCCCGTTGCCGTAACTATCGGTATAAAGGGCGTTATAATTAAATTTGAAACAACCCCGATAATGGATATAAAGCCAAAATGATATGCAAGTATGGGGGCTGTGCCCGCATATGCGGCGGTTGTGATGGCAAGAGTGCTGCGGATGATTTTCGGGAGTATTTCAAGCCTTTCCTCGATGGACCTTGAAAAGAGAATAATTGCCATGGTTGATGCCGCCGAAAGCTGAAGCCCCACATCATAAAAGAGGGCCGGGTTTATAATAAGCATCACAAAAACCGCAAACCCAAGCGATGTAAGGGCATCTGGCTCACGCCTTATAATAAGACCAAGCAAAAACAACGTTGCCATAAATGCCGCCCTTATTACCGAGGCGGAGGCACCCGCCACAGGCACAAACAGCCATATGCCGATTAAGTAAAAAATTATTGCTATCGGGTTCATCTTTATTCTTAAAAACCCAAAAAGGCTCATTGCAAGCATTATTATAATAGTCAGGTTCATGCCTGATGCCGCCGTTAAATGCGAAAGACCGCAAAGTTTAAAGGCATCGTTCACCTCGTCACTTGTGGTGTTTCTCTCCCCCACCAAAAGACCCGCTAAAAACCCGCCTGCATCTCCCCCTACATATTGGTCGGTGATACCTACAACCCATCGGCGTATTCCATTTGCCAAATCAGCCGGTCTTGCAAGGCTTATATCCTTCCCCAAAAACCTTATATCGTGAAAATCAGTCTGCCCAAGAGATGCAATCCCCTGTGACATAAGATAGCGCCCGTAGTCCATATCGAATATATTTTTAGGGTCGTCGGCTTTGTACAGTTCAGCCTTGCAGCCAATCACCCCGCCGTATTCAAAAACCCTGTCATTTTTTCCGATATTTCTCACCGTAAGGCGAATTTTATGCTTGTCTGTATCGTCAATATAATCATAATAAATCGAACGTGTTTCAACATTTATGTATGCACTGCCGTAATCATTATATGAAATATCGGTGATGCGTCCTATCAAATCCACCTGTCTGCCGTTAAACTCATCCGATATAACGTTATATTGGTGATTGCGAAAAGTAGAATACAAAACTCCCACAGAAAAAACAAGTGCAAACGCACAAATTGCTGCGCCCGCACGAACCCTCGCAAATAAAAAAACCGTCAGAAAAACAGCGGACACCGCCAAAACCGCTATACATAGAAAAATGTTCAGCCCCGCACCTGCACAGCCTATTCCCACTACGAAAAATATCGCTCCCCAAAAAAGCTTTCTTTTCATTGGTTTTTCTCCATATTTAGAATTAACAATGTTTATCATAACATACATTAACCCTGTTTTCAATTCATTATTTTTTCTTTGTGCAGAGGATTTTACATAAACTTTACAAAACTATGTTTTTCTTTTTACATAAAAGAATTAAAATAAAAACATAATAAGAAAGAAAGAGGTATGAAATATGAATAAAAAAAGATTATTGGCTGTATGTGCAGCGGGAATTATGCTTTTTGGTGGTTGCGGAGCGCCGGCAGAACCGGACGGAAATACGGATGCCACATCCACACCGGGGACAAGCTTTAAAGCCGACAGTGAAATTCATGTTGTGTCCCGTGAGGACGGAAGCGGTACTCGCGGTGCTTTTATTGAGCTTATGGGTATAGAAGAAAAAACAGATGACGGCGGCAAGAAGGATAACACCACCAAGGAAGCTATTATTGCAAATAAAACTGATGTTATGCTTACAAATGTCAGCGGTGATGAATATGCGATAGGCTATGTTTCACTGGGTTCCCTTAACAACAGTGTAAAGGCACTTAAAATTGACGGCGTAGAAGCTACTACATCAAATATAAAGGATGGTTCGTATAAGGTTGCAAGACCCTTTAATATTGCAACAAAAGCCGAAATTTCAGAACTTGCACAGGATTTTATTGACTTTATTTTAAGTGCGGAAGGTCAAAAGGTTGTTGCAGCTTCTTATATTGCGGTTGATGATGATGCTGCGGCATATGCCGGCACAAAGCCCGCAGGCAAAATTGTTGTTGCAGGTTCCTCCTCAGTAACGCCCATTATGGAAAAGCTTAAAGAAGCTTACATAGAAATAAACCCGGATGCTGATATTGAAATACAGCTCAGCGATTCCACAGCCGGGATGACGGGCGCAATAGAGGGCACATGCGATATAGGCATGGCAAGCCGTGCGCTTAAGGACAGTGAAAAGGAAAAGCTTGAAGGTACAGAAATTGCCCTTGACGGTATTGCTATAATAGTAAACCCCAAAAACCCTGCCCAAGGTGCTTCAAGTGATGAGATTAAACAAATCTTTACAGGAGCGGCAACTCTGTGGAGTGATATTGTAAAATGAGGAAGTACAAAGAAAAAATAATGGGCGGCATTTTTTTAACAGCCGCCCTTACCTGTATTATTGCGGTTTTATTAATATGTGTATTCCTATTTGGAAGCGGTGTTCCGGCAATAGGCAAGATAGGCTTTTTAAACTTTCTAACCGGGACTGAGTGGTCCCCGTCGGATGTTCCCCCTTCCTTCGGTATCCTGCCGATGATTTTAGGAAGTATTTATATAACCCTCGGCGCTATTTTTCTGGGGGTTCCGACGGGTGTTCTCACTGCAATTTTTCTGGCGGAGTACTGCCCCAAAAAACTGTACAAGTTTATAAAACCCGCCGTTGAACTTTTGGCGGGTATTCCCTCTATTTTGTACGGTTTTTTTGGTTTGGTTGTTTTGGTGCCTATGGTTAAAACCCTGTTTGGCGGCAGCGGTAACAGTATTCTCACCGCATCACTTGTTTTGGGAATAATGATATTGCCCACTATTACGGGGGTTTCGGAGGCGGCGCTTCGGAGTGTGCCGAGAAGCTATTATGAAGGTGCGCTGGCACTTGGTGCCACACACGAGAGAAGTGTTTTCTTCTCTGTTCTCCCCGCCGCAAAAAGCGGTATTTTTGCGAGCATTGTTCTGGGTATCGGGCGTGCGATAGGAGAAACCATGGCGGTTGTTATGGTTGCCGGCAATCAGGCGAGAATGCCCCGGGGGATTTTAAGGGGAATACGAACCATGACCTCGAATATTGTAATAGAGATGGGCTATGCGGCGGAGTTGCACCGTGAAGCACTGATAGCTACGGGCGTTGTTTTATTTGTGTTTATACTTATAATAAACACCTGCTTTGCACTGATAAAAAGAAGGGAGATGAAGAAATGAAACGGCTGATGAAATGGTTTTCACCCATTGTAAAATTCTTTGACAAGTATTTAACGCCTGTTCGTAACTTTTTGAAGAAATATTTAACACTTTCGTTTTTCCTAAAATCGGTCGTGTTAATTTCGGCATTTGCAACTCTTTTTGCATTGATTTTTATAGTGGGATATATATTTATAAAGGGAGTTCCTCATTTAAAGCCCTCTCTTTTTTCGCTTAAATATACCTCTGTCAATGTTTCTATGATGCCAGCCATCATAAACACTTTGATTATGACATTTGTATCCCTTGTTATCGCCGTGCCTTTGGGTATTTCAACGGCAATTTATCTTGCGGAATATGCCCGTCGGGGCAATAAACTTGTGTCACTTGTGGGGCTTACCGCCGAAACCCTCTCGGGAATTCCTTCGATAGTTTACGGTTTGTTCGGTCTTTTGTTTTTTGTAACATATATAGGGATGGGGTATTCAATTTTAGCGGGGGCACTCACACTTGCAATAATGATTTTGCCCCTTATTATGCGTACCACCGAGGAGGCTTTACGGGCTGTGCCGGACACATATCGTGAGGGCAGCTACGGTCTTGGTGCGGGGCGCCTGAGAACAGTGTTTCGAATTGTGCTGCCAAGCGCCATGCCGGGTATACTTGCGGGGGTTATCCTTGCAATAGGAAGAATAGTGGGGGAAACCGCGGCACTGCTTTATACCGCAGGTTCGGTTGCGGAAATTCCTAAAAACATTATGTCCTCGGGAAGGACTCTTTCGGTGCATATGTACGCATTGTCAAGCGAGGGTTTTAATATTAATGAAGCATATGCCACGGCGGTGGTGCTTTTAATAATGGTTCTTGGCATCAACATGGTTTCTTCCCTGGTAGCAAAGCGTTTTACAAAGGGATAAGTAATTTTGGAACGGAGATTTTTTATGATTAAATTTACAACTCGTGATTTATGCCTGTATTACGATAGTTTTCAGGCTTTAAAAAATATAAATATAAGTATTGAGGATAAGGCAATTACCGCACTTATCGGTCCTTCGGGTTGCGGAAAATCAACCTTTCTCAAAACCTTAAACAGAATGAACGACCTTGTTGAGGGTTGCCGCATTACGGGGGATGTTCTTTTGGATGAGGACAATATTTACGGGGATATGGACATAAATATTTTAAGAAAACGTGTGGGAATGGTTTTTCAAAAGCCCAACCCCTTCCCCATGAGTATTTATGATAATATTGCTTTTGGTCCTCGTACGCACGGTATACGTTCAAAATATAAATTGGACGAAATTGTTGAAAAATCGCTTAGGGATGCCGCAATATGGGATGAGGTGAGTGACCGCCTGAAAAAAAGCGCCCTCTCTCTTTCCGGCGGACAGCAGCAGCGCCTGTGCATTGCCCGTGCGCTTGCGG
>CAZNYY010000205.1:0-4854 GCA_964577335.1 uncultured Oscillospiraceae bacterium
ATGTACGCATACCAAAAGGATGGCAGCGGTGAAGCATTTGCCGATGCCGCAAGGGGTGAAGCAATTAAAATGCGAAACGCCCTTGCACAAGTGCTTACAAAACACAGCGAAATAGTAAAGGAAAAATAGAATGAAAAAGGTTTGTTTTTGCAAAATAAAAAGCATCAAAGGGCTTTGTGACGGCGTTTTTGATATGTGGATTGAAAGCCCGGAAATTGCGGTACAGGCGGCAGCCGGACAGTTTGTGCATATAAAATGCGGCAACGGCACCCTTCTTCGCCGTCCAATCAGTGTTTGTGACACGGGGGACGATGCTGTGCGCCTTGTTTTTGAGGTAAAGGGCGAGGGTACAAAATGGCTTGCCTCCAGGCGTGCGGGCGATGTTCTTGATGTTTTGGGTCCTTTAGGGCATGGGTTTGAACCGATGGGCGAGCGCCCTGTTATAATAGGCGGGGGGATAGGAGTTTTTCCGCTTTTAATGCTGGCTAAACGCCTTAAAAACCCACGCATCTTTTTAGGGTTTAGGGATTGTACGAGAGTGGTTATGGAAGATGAATTTGATGCGCTCGGCTGTATTTCGGTCTGCACGGACGATGGCAGCTACGGCAAGCATGAGCTTGTGACGGCGGAGGCAAAAACTGCGGTGGAGGATGCGGACATGGTGTATGCCTGCGGACCCGTTCCCATGCTGCGAGAGGTTCAAAAACTTGCGGCAGATGCAGGGGTGCGTGCGCAAATTTCCCTTGAGGAGAGGATGGGCTGCGGCGTTGGCGCATGTCTTGTGTGCGTTTGCAAGGCGGGCGGGCATTTTGAAAAGGTCTGCCAAAAGGGTCCTGTTTTTTGGAGCAGCGAGGTGAGTTTTGATGATTGATACAAGGGTGAAAATTTGTGGAGTGGAATTTAAAAACCCTGTTATTACCGCATCGGGCACCTTTAATTTCGGGGAGGAATACAACGAGTATTTTGATGTGGGAAAGCTTGGAGGAATATGCGTAAAAGGGCTTACCCCCATGCCCAGAGAAGGCAACCCGCCGCCGAGGATTTTGGAAGTGCCGGGCGGCATACTAAACAGCGTTGGGCTGCAAAACCCCGGTGTTTCGACTTTTGTGGACGAAGTTTTGCCGAGAATTTTAAAGTTTAACACGAATATAATTGCAAATATATCAGGAAACACGGTGGAAGAATACTGTGAGATGGCGGAAAAGCTTTCGGACACCGAAGTTTCAATGCTGGAGATGAATATATCCTGCCCAAATGTACGGCAGGGCGGTGCGGCTTTTGGGACGGACGCAAAAATGGTTGAACATATTACAAAAGAAGTAAAAAAATACTCACGTCAGCCGCTTATTGTAAAGTTGTCGCCGAATGTAACCTCGGTAGCTGAAATTGCGCAAGCGGCGGAATGCGGCGGAGCTGATGCAATTTCGCTTATAAACACCCTCCTTGGGATGAAGATTGACATAAAAACCAAAAGACCCTTGCTTAAAAATAATGTCGGCGGGCTGTCGGGTCCTGCGGTGCGCCCCATTGCGGTGCGGATGGTGTGGCAGGTGAAAAACGCCGTCAGCTTGCCTGTTATAGGCATGGGCGGGATAATGACCGCCGAGGATGCGATTGAATTTATGCTGGCGGGCGCATCGCTTGTTGCGGTGGGCACGGCAAGTCTTATAAACCCCTGTGCCGCAACAGAAATTGCAGAGGGGATAGAAAAATATATGCTTGAGAACAATATTTTAAATGTAGACGAATTAATAGGAGGTGTTTTGCCATATTGACAAGAATTTATTTTGTGCGCCACGGTGAGGCGGAGGGCAATGTAATGCGAAGGTTTCACGGGTATTACAACTCGCCTCTGACCGAAAACGGGCGGGAGCAGGTAAGGCTTTTGGGGGAGAGGTTTAGGGATATTGAGGTTGACATAATATATTCAAGTGACCTTAGACGGGCACATCATACCGCACTTGGTATAAGCCGTGCAAAAAATGATATGCCCGTAATTAAAAGAAAGGCGCTGCGGGAGATAAACGGCGGGAAATGGGAAGATGTCCCGTGGGATGATTTGACAACGCTTTTTTCGGAGCATTATGAAACATGGTTGAACAGTCCGCACAAGCTGCAAATGCCCGAAGGCGAGAATATGTGGGAGTTTCAGGCAAGGCTTTTGGCAGAGGTTGACGGGATTTGTACCGAGAACAACGGAAAAAACATATGTGTTGTGACACATGGAACGGCAATCAAAGTCCTTTTATGTGAGTATTTGGGGGTTGGGCTTGAAGGCTTTAATCAGGTTTGCTGGTGTGACAATGCGTCAATTACGGTGGTAGAAATAAGGGACGGAAAGTACAATGTGACGGTGGAAGGCGACAACAGCCATCTTGGGGATACGGGTACAATTGAAAAACAAAACTGGTGGAAAAATACAGAGGGAGGACAAGATATATGCTGACAAATGAACGGGTGATTGAAGTATTAAAAGAGGCGGGGGTACTCTCGGAGGGGCATTTTCTTTTAACCTCGGGCCGCCACAGCGGAAAGTATTTGCAGTGCGCTAAAATTTTTCAAGATACAAAATATGCCGAGGAACTTTGTGCAAGCCTTGCAAAAAAGTATGAGGATGTAGGGGTGGACATTGTTTGCGGACCTGCTATTGGCGCTATCCAAATGGCATACGAAGTTAGCCGCCATTTAGGTGTTAAAAACATTTTTACCGAGCGGGTTGAAAAGAAAATGATGCTAAGGCGTGGGTTCACGATAGAAAAAGGGCAGAAGGTTTTAATTGTTGAAGATGTTATCACCACGGGAGGGTCGGTGCTTGAGGTGATAGACATTGTGAGGGAGCAGGGTGGTATCGTCTGCGGTGTGGGTGTTTTGGTTGACCGAACGGGCGGTAAAATTGGTTTCGGTGTTCCCTTAAATTCGGTTATTTCGATGGAGGTGGAGTCGTTTTCGGAGGACGAGTGCCCCATGTGCAAAGCGGGGCTGCCCATTGAAAAGCCCGGCAGCAGAAAAATATAATAAATTTTTATTTAACTTTTTTTGTGCGGTATTTCATGGCACGGGGGAGTATAAGCCTTGCAAAAAACGTAGAAAGCGCTATCCCCATTGCCATGGCGCCTATCGCCATCATTGCTGAAATGCCGGTGTGGAGTGCGCGTTCAAAATCGCCTAAAACCATATAAAGTACCATTTCATAAAGACCAAGTCCCGGCACAACGGGGATTACCGCAGGGGTGATAAGCACCACTGCGGGCATTTTTATTATACGGGCAAAAACCTCGCAAAGGGAAGCCATCAGCACGGTTGCGAAAAAATAACCCGCAACCGGCGAGCCTGCCGCCGCCATATAGATATAAAGAGAATACCCAAGTGCCGCTATGAGGGAGGATATAAGTATAGACTTTTTGGGCGCGTTTAAGGTTGCCGCAAAAAAAGCGGATGCCACAACGCAAAACAAAAATGTAATCATACAAACATCCCCCTTCCGAAGTACGAATAAACAGAAAGAACTATACCCACGCCCGTTGCAATACCGACAGCACGAAGCAGCGCCTCCATAAGCCGTGAGGTGCCTGAAACAAGGTCACCCTTCATGGTGTCCCTTATTGCATTTGTCATGGCAAGTCCGGGCAGCAGCGGCATAATTCCGCCTACTATTACCTTGTCAATATTAACAAAATCCGAAAGCAAAGCGGCGACCGTAGCCACTACCGCACCGCCCGTCAGGCTTATCATAAAATGAAACATATCCGCCCGCTCAAAAAACTCGGATATATAAGCCACAAGCCCGCCCGCCAAAAGGGCTATGGCAAAATCAAAAAAACTGCCACCGAAAAGCACTGTAAAAAACCCCGAGGCAAGCCCCGCCGCCAAAATCCCCCAAAGCGTGCTGCCCGTCTTTGAATTATGAATTTCGGCAAGCATTTCCTCCGCCTCAAGAAGTCCTATCCTTCCTTCCGCCACACCCCTTGAAACATCGTTCACACTATTAATTTTATTTAGATTTATAGTCCTTTTTTTAACGCTTTTAACGGTGGTATGGCTTTCCCCATTTACGTTTACGGTGATAATAATCCCCGTGGGGGTTGCAAAAATATCAACATCATCGGCGCCGAGGGCAGGGGCAATATACAAAACTATGTCCTCCGCACGGTATGTTTCGCCGCCGTTTTCAAGCGTTATATGTGCCGCACTCGACAAAACCCTAAGCAGGGAAGAAACTTCGTGGTTATTCATTTTCGCACTCCAAATTAAAATTTATGTTTCAAGTATAACCTATAAAAGCCACAATTTCAAGCATTAACTTTTCTTTGACAATATAGCTCATTTGTGTTAAAATTAATACAAATTATCGAATGGAGATTTTTATGTTTCTTTCAGATGCTTTGGATGTAAATGGCAAGGGTCATTTGACAATTGGCGGGGCTGATGCGGTGGAGCTTGGCAGGGAATTTGGCACTCCGCTTTATATAATGGACGAAAACAGTATTGTCCGAAATATGAGGGAATACAAAAATGCTTTGGATACATATTATGAGGGGCGGGGGCTGATATTTTATGCCTCAAAAGCGTTTTGCACCCGGGAGATATGCCGCATTGCCCAAAGAGAGGGTTTAGGGGTTGACGTGGTGTCGGGTGGTGAACTTTTTACGGCAATATCGGCAGGGGTTTCGCCCGAAAATATTTGTATGCACGGCAACAACAAAAGCCCCCGTGAGATAAGCGAGGCGGTTTTGGCGGGTGTTGGCAGAATTGTGGTGGACGGCGTGGAGGAACTTGAGGTAATTCAGGAAACTGCATCTTTAGCGGAAAAAAAACAAAAGGTTTTGCTTCGCATAAAGCCTGGGATTGAGGCAC
>CAZNYY010000206.1:0-4854 GCA_964577335.1 uncultured Oscillospiraceae bacterium
TTTCATAAATTCGAGTAAAATCACTCTCGTCTAATATGCCCGCTAACTTGTCGTTGTAAACACTGTCAAGGTATGCGGTAAGGTCTGCCATTTGTGACTCAATTTGATGAATCAATTCTTGTGGATTGTGAGGTTTTTTCCCTGCTTTTTTTATTTCTTCTTCGCATCTTGTTTTATCAAGATGCTCGGCACAGAGGTCTTTGATTTTTTCCATCACAACCTCGGTTATCACTTCTACCCTAACGCAATGGCAAGTGCATTTTCGCTCCTTGGTAAAACGCTGATAAGTACGGCAAACAAAATATAAAACCAGTTTGTCGCCTGCAAGCTTTCGCTGTATTACCCCCAGAGGATAACCGCACTCATGGCAGAAAATCAGCCCTTTCAGCAGGAAGTCATAGGTGCGCTTGCGGGTGTGATTGCGGCTTGCAATTAGTAGCTGCACCTTGTCAAATACATCTCTTGTGACGATCGGCTCGTGAGTGTCCTCCACAATGGTCCATTCTTCGGGGGGCAAGGTCTTGCTTTGCTTTAGCTTGTAGTTGATTTTTCGTATTCGCCCCTGTACCATGTTGCCGATGTAAACCTCGTTTTTCAGCATGAATGTCACTCGCTCGGCACTCCATTTTCCGCTGTAAGCACCTTTTTTGGAAAGAGTAATGCCTGCATATTGTGCCGGTGTGGGAATGCCCTCGTCATTCAATATCACAGCAATCTCACGCCCTGACTTGCCCTCAATGGCAAGTGCAAAAATCCTGCAAACAATTTCAGCGGCAACCTCATCAATTTCGAGAGTGTTTTTTACACTCTCTGATATTTTATAGCCATATGCCGCTTTGCCGCCGATGAACAAACCCTTGCGTTGCTTGTCACGCTTAACACTGGTGATTTTTTTGGAAATGTCCTTTGCGTACATATCGTTCATGATGGCTTTAAATGGCGTAATATCGTTGATTTGGCTGTCTATTCCTGTGTCAATGCCATCTAAAAGTGATATGTAGCGCACACCGTTGCTTGGGAAAAACTTCTCCAAATAGTACCCCGTTTGGATATAGTCTCTGCCAAGCCTCGACATATCCTTGGTTATCACTAAGTTGACCTTCCTGCTTTCAATATCGCGTATCAACCGCTGAAAATCAGGGCGTTCAAAGCTTGTTCCGCTCCAGCCGTCGTCGATATAGGTATCAAAAACAGTGAGCCTTTGTTTTTCGGCAAATTCACTCAGCAAGCTGCGCTGATTGGTAACACTTTGTGATTCTGTGTCTTTATCGTCCTCCTTTGAAAGTCTGATATAAAATGCAGCTTTGTAATCCATTGGATTGCTTATCGTTGTGTACATGACGTACCTCCAAAAAGCAACCACCCGTCCTCTTCATGATACCTCTGACTGGCTTGTTGTTCAAGGAAAAGGGCAAAGGATTTTTGAAGAATATCTTGGATGGATTTGTTTTCTTCGCTGTATATTAACGTGGTGGACACATTTATTCTTTTGGATTGCTCATTTGGTTTTTTGGGCATAAACAATCCCTCCCAAAGTATTATATTTGGAAGGGATTGTCCTGTATGTGTGATTTACTTGTACTATTTAGTTAGGACACGCTGAACCTCTTTTTGTATTTCAAAAATTCTCTTTTCTGTAAATTCAGGATAGTCTCGAAACCATTTGATTTTTAAAGGGGAAGGATGGGGCAGAATAAAGGCGGGCTTTTTGTTAATTTGCTTATCCTCAAACACTAAGGATGCCATTTTTTCTCCCGGAAAGAAAAATTCTGCCGCAAACCTGCCAATAATAATGTAAATTTCATTATTCACAAGCTTCATTTCCTTTGAAAGCCATGTCTGCGAACAAATCTTCGGGGGATGGCGGTCACCTTTACCCGGTGATTTTCCGGGATAACAATGCGCCATGGATACAATATAAAAGTTGTCAGGATTATAAAAATCCTCATCGGATATACCATACCATTCCCCACGAAGCCGTTTTCCGCTGTTGTCGTTGAACGGAAGTCCTGTTTCATGCACCCGCTTAGAGGGCGCTTGACTGATTTGCATGATTTTGGCATTGTGATTGCCCATCACAATGGGGCGTGGCTCAAACCCGAATGTATCTCGGCACAATCGGCATTGTAAGATTTGATCATGCAAATGAGCAAGTTTGTTTTTATCGTGGTTTTGCCCTGTTTCCATCATCTCTTTCCCCTAATTGAAATTTGTAAAAGGCACATATCCGGTCTGCTTAATTAAATACTGCCCCTCATCCGTTAAAATCCAATCTATCAGCTGTTTTGTGCTGCCTGTGGGTTCTCCGTTGGTGACTGCGTAAAAGCTGGCGGTAAAGGGATAACTTTCATTTGCAATTGTTTCGTTTGACGGATAGATGCCGTCAATCGTCAACATTTTTGTATCAGGATTGGCATACATAGTTGTAGCATAATATCGATACGAGTACCCTATTGCAGGTTGCACACCTTGCCACACAGCAGATATCTGTTTCATCATGCTGCCTGTGCCAATCAAGCTGTCGTCTGGTAATGGCTGCGGCTTTTGAATCGGCAGACCTCGCATAATGTTTTGCAGCCCTGTTTGACTGCCGCTTCCCTCCGGACGTTGGAATGCAACAATTTTTCCTCCGTCCCTCCAACCGAGCGTGTGCCAGTATGCGGTTTTGCCGGAATAAATGTTCTTTAATTGCTTGTAGGATAACCCGTCTATGGGATTCTCTTTTCCAACCAAAAACACAAACGCCTCTCGCCCGATAGGGGTAAAAACCAACTGACTCCCTGCGGCAGATGCCGCTTGTTTTTGCTTTTCAGAAGCCCCTGCAACGAAGATAATGTCGCAATCCCCTACAATAATTCGCTTGTAAGCGTTGGGTGTATTAGAGCAAACTACCATATCAGGCGTGTAGATTTCCTCATCATATACTGCATTTGCAAAAGCGGCATACACAGGGTATAAGGCAGTTGCACCGTCAAGGGTGGGCAGCTGCTCGGATAGAGTAAGCGTTGCCTTGCCGGGCAATTTCGCTGCTTGCGTATCTTCGGCAAATGGCGCATATACCGTAAGGTCGGGCGAGGTTACATCCGGATCGGGCATTTTCGCCAGCGAGTACCAATTCCCTGTCCATGCAGGGATAAGCAGCAGCGCCCAAATTACACTCATAACTCCAAGAACGATGGTTGAAGTTTCTGCATTCTTATGACGTTTCCAAATTAGTGCCGCCAAAAATGCCCCAACTCCCGTAAGCAGCATTAACGGAGCCGCACCGATAATATTATCCACCATATTCAGTTGACTCCAGTATTCTAAACCATGCGTGACATAAAGGTAAACCGCGGCAAGTCCTACCGTCAAAACAAGCCGCAAAGCAAATTGAACTCTCTTTTTTACATCCATGATAATCCCGCCAAAGTCTTACTTGCGATACTACACATAACAAAGTAGATGAAATAAAAGAAAGGGTTACACATAATGACTGTGACGATTGACAGTGCGCGCTCTACCTTTCCAAGCTTCTTCCACCTAAATAGGGTGACGATACTGATAACCGCCCCGATCCCCGGTAGAGCCATTGCAGTCCAAGAGACAATATTTGCCGCTATTTCCGGAATGTTCCCAAATATATCTGTAAGAACCCCAGCGAGCACCAGAATCATCGGACCTGCAAGCATGAATATGAACCCGATTATAGCTGTTTTGTTTTCTTGCGGAAGATTTGCCGATTCCACATCTGGCGTAACTGCGTTTGTGTTTTCCATACGATGCATCTCCTCGTTATTTCATATTGTTTACAAAATATATTTTATCATTATAGCAAATACTTTTCAACCCTATAACCAAACTGTTTTCGTTGCAATTTTTTCACAAAAGGCATTATCATGTTCAACAAATAGAATGGTAGGCTTAAAATCAAGCAATAATTCCTCTATTTGAATGCGGGAGATGACATCAACAAAATTCAGCGGCTCATCCCAAATGTGCAAATGTGCCTTTTCACAAAGGCTTTTCGCAATCAGAACTTTTTTCTTTTGTCCGCCGCTAAAATCGGATAACTCCTTGTCAAATTGCTCCCGTGAGAAATCCAGTTTCCTTAGAATTGCTTTAAACAGGCTTTCTTCAATATCACTTTCTCTTGAAAAATCCGACAAGTTTCCGCTCAAAAATGAAGTGTCCTGTGAAACATAGGATATTTTTAAACCGTTTCCGATTTGTAGATTTCCGTTATGCGAAATATTTTCTCCGCATATTAGCTTAATAATGCTTGATTTGCCCGAACCGTTTTTACCCTGCAATGCAATTCTATCACCGCTTTCGATTGCAAAGGACACATTCTTACAAACGGTGTTTTTTCCATAGGAAATGGAAACATTATGAAAGTGAACCAATTGCTTTGTGTGGAACTTCAGCTGACTGATTTTAAGGGTTTCGGAGCTTTCGATATTTTTAAGAAGATTTGATTTTTCTTCTACCGCTTTTTGCTGGCGTGCCTCCATTACCTTTGACCGTTTCATCATCTTTGCCGCCTTATGCCCTACATATCCCCTGTCAGGCTTGCTCCCTGAGTTTTTCGTGTTATATTTTGTTTTTTCAACCTTGCTCGACCAAGAGGATTTCTCTCTTGCGGTTTGCTCAAAGCGTTTTATTTCTCCTTTTAGCTTCTTGTTTTCTGCAATTTCAAAATTATCCTGCCGCTCTTTATCGGCGAACCATGATGAAAAATTGCCCTGTACTACCTCAATATTTTCCCTGTTGATGGACAGAACATGGTCGATACAATGGTCTAAAAATTGTCGGTCATGAGAAACCAGTATAAAGCCTTTTTTACTGTTTAAATACTCCGCAACCAGTTTTCTT
>CAZNYY010000207.1:0-4850 GCA_964577335.1 uncultured Oscillospiraceae bacterium
AAGTTCAAGCCTTGTAATAATTCCAAACCTATCCCTAAGAGGGGCTGACAAAAGCCCCGCACGGGTTGTGGCTCCCACCAGTGTAAATTTAGGCAAATCAAGCCTTATCGAGCGTGCGCTCGGCCCTTTTCCAATCATAATGTCAAGGGCATAGTCCTCCATTGCGGGGTATAAAATTTCCTCAACTATTTTTCCAAGGCGGTGTATTTCGTCAATAAAAAGTACATCCATTGGCGATAAATTCGTTAAAATCGCCGCAAGGTCACCCGCCTTTTCAATAGAAGGTCCGCTTGTTATGCGAAGGTTTACTCCAAGCTCGTTTGCCATAATCCCCGCCATTGTTGTTTTTCCAAGCCCCGGAGGTCCGTACAAAAGGCAGTGGTCAAGCGCCTCTCCCCTGTTTTTCGCCGCTTCTATAAATATTGAAAGGTTCTCCTTTGCCTTCGTCTGTCCTATATATTCCGACATATACCTTGGTCTTAGGGAAACTTCCGCATCATTTTCCCCTTCAAGCTGCATTGTCGTTATAAGCCTGTCCTCAAAATCCATTTATATCACCTCATCAATCCCTTCAAAGCTTCTTTAATAATGCTCTCCGTGTCAAGCCCCTCGGCTGTTTTGGCAACCGCCTCTCTGGACTCACGGTCGGTATACCCCAGTGCCATAAGTGCGCTTACCGCCTCGTTTTTCCCGCCGACAGACGGTATTTCGACCGCGCCGCCCCCGTCATATGACAGAGAGCCGACCTTGTCGCTAAGCTCCAAAATTATCCGCCCTGCGGTTTTTACACCGACACCCTGCGCACGGGAAATTGTTTTGGGGTCGTCAGATATCACCGCACTCACAATTTCATCCACTGTAAGTGTGGACAAGATTGAGATTGCGGCCCGAGGACCCACACCCGAAACCGAAATCAAAAGCTCAAAAAACTCCAACTCCTCATGGGATAAGAACCCATAAATATCCATTAAATCTTCACGAATATTCATGTATGTAAAAAGTTTTACCTGTGAATTTGTCAGCATTTTAGACAGGTTTTCCGCAGAGGTGTAAACCTTAAACCCTACTCCCCCAACGTCAACCACCACAAAGCGTTCACCCTTGTGCGCCAAAGTACCGTTTAAATAGTAAAACATAAAATCTCCTTTCGCAGGGCGATATTCAAGACAATCCCCGACTGATTTTGTTTATTCTGTATGAATGGGCATGGCAAACCGCCACAGCAAGCCCGTCCGCCGCATCATCCGGTTTTGGCACCTTGGAAAGCCCCAAAAGCGCTTTTATCATCGCCTGCATCTGCATTTTATCCGCTCGTCCGTACCCTGTGACCGCTTGCTTTATTTGCAGTGGAGTGTACTGGTAAACGGGTACTCCCGCCCTTTGTGCCGAAAGTATTAAAACCCCCCTTGCGTGCCCCACGGCAATCGCCGTTTTAACATTTGTGTTGAAAAAAAGTTCTTCAAACGCCGCAAAATCGGGTTTATGCTTTTTGATAATCTCATCAAGCCCTTCATAAAGGGCGCAAAGTCTCTGGGGGAACGGCGTTTTACTGTCCGTTGTTATCGCCCCGTACTCCAAAACCTTAAATTTGTTGCCGATATACTCCACAATTCCGTACCCCGCAATGGCATATCCGGGGTCAATTCCGATTATCTTCAATAAAATCATCCTTAAACATTGACTTTTTTTAATTATACCATTAAAATATAACATATTCAAACAAAATTTTTGTAAACAGCATTTCTGTGTTGAAAAAATAAGAATCGGAGAGTGATTAGAATGGTAAAGGAAAAAGTTGTTTTAGCTTATTCGGGAGGGCTTGATACCTCAATTATAATTCCGTGGCTTAAAGAGAATTATGATTATGAGGTGATAGCTGTAGCAGGTGACGTAGGACAGGGTGACGAGCTTGACCCTGTGAGGGAAAAGGCATTAAAAACAGGTGCATCAAAAGTTTATATTGAGGATTTGACAGAGGAATTTGTGACGGATTTTATTTTTCCTACACTGAAAGCACAAGCAGTGTATGAAGGTAAATACCTCTTGGGCACATCATTTGCACGCCCCGTTATTGCTAAAAGACTTGTTGAGATTGCGGAGCGGGAAGGCGCTGTTGCAATATGCCACGGCGCCACAGGCAAGGGGAACGACCAGGTGCGCTTTGAACTTACCGTAAAGGCATTGGCGCCGCATTTAAAAATTATCGCCCCCTGGAGGATTTGGGACATTAAATCAAGGGACGATGCAATTGACTATGCAAGTGAGCGGGGTATTCCAATCCCCGTAACAAAAAAAGATAATTATTCGATGGACAGAAACCTCTGGCATTTAAGCCATGAAGGGTCGGATCTTGAGGACCCGTGGAACGAGCCGCAGTATGACAAAATTTTAAAGCTTATGACCACCCCCGACAAGGCGCCCGACGTGCCCGAGTACGTTGAAATTGACTTTGAGAAGGGACTTCCCACTGCCGTAAACGGGAAAAAGCTTGCGCCCGTGGCACTTGTAGAGGAGCTTAATAAAATAGCCGGAAGAAACGGTGTCGGAATTGCTGATATTGTCGAAAACCGCTTGGTCGGCATGAAGTCAAGGGGCGTTTATGAAACACCCGGAGGTACACTTTTGTACGCCGCTCACCGTGAACTTGAATACCTGACACTTGACAGGCAGACCCTTCATTACAAAGACGGTGTTGCAATTAAGTTTGCCGAGCTTGTTTATGACGGAAACTGGTTTACACCTCTTAGAGAGGCTATTTCCGCTTTTGTTGACAGCACGCAGGAAACGGTTACGGGAACGGTGCGTATGCGCCTGTTTAAGGGCAATTGCACACCTGCGGGCGCAAAATCGCCATACTCCCTTTACAGTGAGGAAATTGCAACATTCGGCGAAGATGAAGTTTACAACCAAAAGGATGCGGAGGGCTTTATAAATCTTTTCGGACTGCCGATTAAAGTCCGTGCCCAAATGATGAAGAAAAACAAATAGGAGTGATATCGTGAAACTTTGGGGCGGAAGATTTACAAAGAATACGGAAAAAGAGGTTGACGATTTTAATTCGTCCATCCGTTTTGATATGCGGATGTACCGTGAGGATATAGAGGGCAGTGTGGCTCATGCCAAGATGCTTGGGCGGTGCGGCGTTATACCTCAGGATGAGGCTGATTTGATTGTGAAAACCCTCGGTGAAATACTTGCCGATATTGAGGACGGAAAGGTGGATTTTCTCACCGACGCCGAGGATATTCACATGAATATTGAAAAAATATTGACCGGCAGGATTGGGGATGCGGGGAAAAGGCTTCATACGGGGCGCAGCCGAAACGACCAGGTGGCGCTTGATTTGAGGATGTATTTAATGCGTGAAGAAAAGGAGATTGCCGCTCTTTTGAGTGAACTTGTAAGCACACTTTTAAAAATTGCACGGGGCAACACAAAAACAATTCTCCCCGGTTACACGCATCTTCAAAAAGCGCAGCCCATAACCCTCGCCCACCACATAATGGCTTATGCGCAGATGTTTTCACGGGATATGCAAAGGCTTAGTGACACATATGGCAGAACATCGTATATGCCTCTTGGCTCCGGCGCTTTGGCTGGAACGACTTATCCCCTTGACCGTGAGTTTGTAAAAGATGAACTTGGTTTTTCACATATTACGGAAAATTCACTTGATGCTGTGAGCGACAGGGATTTTGTGCTTGAACTTTCATTTTGCCTTTCGGTTATAATGATGCATTTAAGCCGTTTTTGTGAAGAGCTTATTTTGTGGAGCAGTGACGAGTTTAGGTTTGTTGAGATGGACGATGCATATTCAACCGGCAGCAGCATTATGCCGCAAAAGAAAAACCCCGATGTGGCTGAACTTATACGGGGGAAAACAGGCAGGGTTTACGGCAGTCTTATGGGGCTTTTAACGGTGATGAAGGGCTTGCCCCTTGCCTATAATAAGGATATGCAAGAGGACAAGGAGCAGATTTTTGATGCCGTTGACACGGTAAAGCTCTGTCTGCCTGTGTTTACAAAAATGCTTGCCACCATGAAAATAAATGCCGAAAATATGAAAAATGGTGCTAAAAGCGGCTACACAAATGCAACCGATGCCGCCGATTATCTTGTAAAGCGGGGAGTTCCCTTTCGTGATGCGCACGAGATAACGGGCAAGCTGGTGCTTTATGCAATTGACGAGAACAAGGCGCTTGATGAGCTTTCAATGGACGAGTTTAAAAGCTTTTCCGAAGTTTTCGAGGATGATGTGTACAAAGAAATAAGCATGGAAGCCTGTGTCGGGGAACGGCGTATTTACGGCGGACCGGCAGAGAGCGCAGTTATAAAATCAATCGAAAACTGTAAAAAGTTTTTGGCAAGGTTTAAAATTTAAGGTGCAAGTGCAAAAGTCGCCGCAAGAAGGCTTGCTTTTTTGAGGCGGCGTCAACAAAATTTCAAAAAATGCTTGTCATCCGTGGGTTTTTGTGTTATACTTGCCATGTTTGTTGAACGGAATACAGAGGAGGTGTATATATATGGCAAAATGCGATGTATGCGGTAAAGGGGTTAGTTTTGGAATAAAGCTTAGCCACTCGCACAGAAGGTCCAATAAAAAATGGAAGCCCAATATAAGGAAAGTTCGGGTAATTTTGAAGGGTACGCCGAAAACTTTGAGTGTTTGCTCACGTTGTCTGCGTTCAAACTTGGTTCAAAGGGCAGTTTAATTAAAAGGCCGCACGTTTTTTCGTTGCGGTCTTTTAAGCAATATTAATTTAATGGATACCACGAAGGTATCTGTCCCCGCTATGGGGGGCGGTATTTTGTGGTATTTTTATTTTGCCGAAAAACGGCAGAAACGGAGT
>CAZNYY010000208.1:0-4837 GCA_964577335.1 uncultured Oscillospiraceae bacterium
GAAGTCAGGAGCAGTCACAGGGGTCTACCGAACAGGCGGGCTCAATCGAGCAGCTTACCGTGTCAATTGCAGAGGTTGCACGTCAGACAAAGCAAAATGCCGAAAATGCATCCGAGGCGAGCGCACTTGCAAACACCGCACGGGACAATGCCCTTGCCGGAAACGAGCAGATACAGCAAATGCTAAGTTCAATGAACGAGATAAACGAAGCATCCTCAAACATTTCAAAAATTATTAAGGTGATAGACGAAATAGCCTTTCAAACAAACATTTTGGCACTTAATGCCGCAGTTGAGGCGGCACGAGCAGGGCAGCACGGACGGGGCTTTGGCGTTGTGGCTGAGGAAGTGCGCAGTCTTGCAGGCAAGAGTGCCTCCGCCGCCCGTGAAACTGCTGAACTTATTGAGGGTTCTATGGAAAAAACATCGAGCGGGTCAAAAATTGCGGGGCAAAGTGCGGCGGCGCTTGAAAAAATTGTTGCCAGTATTGAAAACGTGGCTTCGCTCACAGGTGAGATTGCCATTTCGTCAAACGAGCAGGCAACAGGTATTGAGCAAATAAACAAGGGGATTGAACAGGTGTCGAGGGTAGTTCAGTCAAACTCCGCCACGGCAGAGCAGGGAGCCGCCGCAAGCGAGGAACTAAGCGGACAGGCACATCTTATGCAGGAAATGGTTTCCCGCTTTGAAATAGGAGAGCAGGATAGCGAAACCCCGCTAAACCATGAAAAAATAATTAAAAGTGTTAAAACTATGGCAAATACACAGGAGGCGGACTTTGGCAAATATTAAAGGGTATGGCAGAAGGGTTATCAGCATCAACGAGCCAGAGTTTTTAAGGCTGTCGGGTTTTATGCAAAGCCGTTTCGGAATTCAGCTTACCAATAAGGAGCGCTTTATAGAAGGGCGGCTGGGCAGTCTGCTTTACGAACAGGGATACTCCGCCTATGGGGAATATTTTGACCATGTTTTTTCCGACGCCACGGGACGGAAGGTTTCGGAGCTGGTTGACAGACTTACCACAAACCACACCTATTTCATGCGTGAGGAGGAGCATTTTAATTTTTACAGGGAGCAGATATTGCCTGAAATTTACAAAAACAGCTCCGACAGGGATTTGAGGGTGTGGAGTGCGGGCTGCTCGACGGGGCAGGAGGCATATTCTATCGCCATGGTAAACAGCGAGTTTTTCGGGGCGGGGAGCAGGGGATGGGACACCAGAATTCTTGCTACCGACCTGTGCGAAACTGCCCTTGGGCGGGCACGGGCGGGTGTTTACACTATGGATGAGGCATCGGGGTTATCCCCTATGTTTAGGCTTAAATACTGTAGCGAAAATTCAGACAAAAGCGTCAGCATGACGAATGAAATAAAAAATAATGTAATATTCAGAAAACTTAATTTAAAGGATGAGTTTTTCCCTTTCAAACGAAAATTTCATGTTATTTTTTGCAGAAATGTAATGATTTATTTTGACAGCGACACAAGGGCTGAACTTATAAAAAAGTTTTATGAGGTTACATCTCCCGGCGGGTACTTGTTTATCGGTCATTCCGAGGCTATAAGCAGAGATGCCGCAAATTACAAATATATAAAGCCGGCTATTTACCGTAAGGAGGAATAGTGTGAAAAAATCACAGTTTTCACTATACGCCTTGTCTGCCCATGGGCAAGGATATAAGTATTTTTATCGCTATTTGTGGGCAGAAAGGCTATGGAAATTAATATGTCCGCAGACGACAAAAAAGACAACTTTGTTATAGCAATAGGGGCGTCTACGGGGGGGACGGAAGCAGTTTTGCAAATACTGCAAAACCTTCCTCGGGATATGCCGCCGATTTTAGTGGTTTTACATATGCCCCCTGTTTTTACGGCGATGTATGCCGAAAGGTTAAACAATAACTGTTCTCTTTACGTTAAGGAAGCAGAAAACGGCGAAATGCTAACGCCCGGGAAGGTGTTTGTAGCCCCGGGAGATTATCATATGAGCCTTGCAAAAGGCGTGACAGGTCTTTTTATAAGGTGCAGGAAGGGCGAGAAGGTGTCGGGGCATCGTCCTTCGGTCGATATTTTGTTCTCAAGCGTGGCAGATGTTGCGGGGGAGAAAGCATTAGGAATTATACTCACGGGAATGGGCGCCGACGGGGCGGCGGGGCTTTTAAAGATGAAAAAGCACGGGGCGCACACCATCGGTCAGGACGAAAAAAGCTGTGTGGTATATGGAATGCCCATGGAGGCATACAAAATAGGCGCAGTATCAAAACAACTGGATATTGGAGATATTTCTGCCGAGATATTGAGGGTACTTGCGCACAGAAGATAAGATACATTATTTAAAAGCGGGTTTGAGAGATACAATTCTCAAATCCGCTTATCCATGGAACAAAAAGGGAAAATCCCGGTATGAAATATTATTCATTAGGGAATGCTGAAATAAAGGAAGTTTTTAGGGGGTGAGTGCTTTAGCAATACTGAAAAACTTGGAAAGATATAAAAATTTATTTGTTTTTCTATTCCTAATAATTCTTGTTTTGGGCGCTTTGTACTACCGTGTTTTGTTTGCCTATAATATTAATTATACAGGTATGCACAACGGCACCGGTTTTGGGCATGACGAATATAATTATATTGAAATGGCAAAAAACATTGTTGATAACAGGATGTACAGTTACATGTCGGACAGCGAGCCTAATGCTTATGTAACACCCGGGTATCCGCTTTTTTTAGCCCTTGTGTATTATATTAAAGGCGGCGGCAACTGGGTTTTGAGTGCTAAATTAACACAGGCTTTTATATCCGCCTTGAGTATTGTGCCGGTTTTTTTTATAGGCAGGAAATTGCACGGGAAAACATCAGGACTGATAGCCGCTTCCCTTATGGCTTTTTATCCTCCGCTTGTGATGTATTCACGGTTTTTGCTTACTGAAACGCTATACATTTTTATGTTCCTGTGCTATTTTCTGATGCAAATACTTGCCTTTGAGAAACAAAAAGGTATTTGGCATGTTTGCACGGGAATGTTGGCAGCCGCAACCGTGCTTGTAAGACCTTTGATTGTTATACTGCTCCCATTGGCTTATATATACATGTATTTTACAAAGCGGGAGGGAAGGGCTGTTTGGCGCAGATTTGGTTTTTTCCTTATCGGCTTTTTTTTGGTGATGGCACCTTGGTGGATTAGAAATATTGTCGTGCTGGAAAAAATTATTCTTTTATGTACCCAAAGCAACCCTTTTTATTACGGCATTATAGAAAACCATGCGGAGCTACCGCCCTCTGAAAACGAAACCATTGACGGAATAAAACTTATTTGGAATATGTTAAAAGAGCATCCGATTAGAACCATAAAATGGTACACGGTAGGAAAGCTGAATATTATTTTTGCCGGGCAGGACTATTGGCTCCCGGAAGGGTGGAGGTACCTAAATTCTCTGCAATTATTGCATCCCTTCATTATTGTTACAGGAGGACTTGGCATTACAATGGCACTGTTTAAAGAGAAAATACGGTTTGTGTCAATTTTTATAGTGTTAAATATTATATCCCAACTTTTGTTTATACCTGTTGCCAGATATGCCGTTCCGATAATTCCGCTTTTATGCATATGCAGTTCGTATATGCTCTGTCATTTTTACAGGGAAGAAAAATATTTGCCGCAGTAATTACTGCGGCAAAAAAATAAACTATATACTATTTATTTTTACACAAAATCTTCTCGGGTTTAGTTTCCTCAAAAACATTTGAGTTCGCCCTTAGAATATCAACAAAAATCCTCACCATTTGCGGGTCAAACTGCGTGTTTGCACAATCCTCCAATTCCACAAGCGCCTCCTCAAAAGATTTGGCAGCCCTGTATGGCCTGTGCGAGGTCATAGCGTCAAAACTGTCTGCAACACTGAGCAGCCTTGCAAGATAAGGTATTTCCTCTCCCTTGAGATTTCCCGGATACCCCGTGCCGTCATATCTTTCATGGTGGTGAAGAATGATAGGAAGAGCGTCCTCAAGAGATTTGACGGGAGAAATGATTGCTGTCCCGTCTGCCGAGTGCTGTTTTAACAAATCCCACTCCTCGGAAGTAAGCGGCATTTTTTTGTTTAACACCTCCTGCGGCACGTTAATCTTCCCTATGTCATGCAGGGAGGAAGCCTCTATCATCAGCTCCGCCAATTCGCCATCGAGCTCATCCGGAAAATACGGGGCGACAAACTCGATGAGCAGGGTGACAAGCTCCTTGGTCCTGATGACATGATCGCCTGTCTCCTGATTGCGATACCCTGTGGCAAGCTCTAAAGTGGTCAGAATCCCTATCTGCGTCTCCTTCAACTCCTGGGTTCTCTTTAAAACCAGGGCCTCTAGCTTTCGACGGTACCGGTAGAGCTCAAGCTGATTCTTGACCCTGTTTTGTATGATTGCAGGGTTGTACGGCTTGTAGATATAGTCGACAGCCCCAAGCTCAAGGCCGGTCATTTCGTCCTGCTGTGTTGTTGCAGTGGTCAGGAAAATCACAGGGATGGATGCACTCTCTCCATCTTCAAGCATCTTTGCATAGACGTCAAACCCACTGATATCAGGAAGTCCTACATCCATCAAAACTAAATCAGGTCTCTGTAACGCGATACTCCGAAGCGCACTAGAGCCATTTGTTGCAATCCGTAGATGATATTCTTCCCCTAGAATTGTTCTAAGCAAATCGATATTCGCCCTCTGATCTTCAACTATTAGTATTGATGCAGTACTAAGATTCATGGTGTTTTTCCTCTAAACGAATAACGATTTTTAACTCATCTCTCTGCTAACAGGATATCTAATGCTGTCTCAGCTTCGGCAAATTCATACAG
>CAZNYY010000209.1:0-4832 GCA_964577335.1 uncultured Oscillospiraceae bacterium
AGAAATCTTTTATAAGCTGTTTTTCAACCGCATCTGCCATAGATGACTTTATAAAGATAAAAATAGACTGTACAGTTCGCACTGACAGCCCTTCTTCGAGTTTTTCATTTATAAAGTTTTGCAATTTATCCTCATTGAATTTGTATAATTCCGTTTCAGAGAAGGCGGGTTTGATGTGATTTTTCAGATAACGCTCGTAAATACATAAGGTGGATGCTTTAATACGGGCTTTTCTCCGCTCTAGCTCCTGTGATATCCATATGTAAACCGTTATTTTGTATTCGTCTTTAGGCTCAAAACCCCTTCCTTCGGATAGGATAACATTGTATTTAAATTTTACTTCCTCTTCATTTTTACCGTAAACTGCGCCGTAAAGCGTTTTTCCTGCGTTGTCATATCCTTTAATGAACCGCCCTTCAACCCGCCCGTCCTTTCGATTGTAAATCCTTAACATTGGCCGTTCCATAATACCATACTCCTTCCATAGTGCCACAAAACATAATCTAAGTCTTTTTATAATTGACTAAGAGCATATCCTGTGGTAAAATATTCATATAACTTGAACATACTGGTTTCGTAAATGTTAATCATTTACGAGCCTGAAATTCATAGTAAAGTCCAAGCGGAACAACGCTTGGACTTTGGTTTTGTCAGTATAGTATTATTGCGTAGATAGTGGAGGAAGTCAAGGGAAAAGAATAGTCAATAACCTGCTGTAGCTACGATGTCACCTATAATTGCACCAAGCATTATTTTCGACCTCCCCGACGTTTCACATCTTTGCGAATTTCCTCAAAACAAGCCCCGTCAACAGTTCCTGCCTCACGGAAGGTTGCTACTGCCTGTGCCATTATTTTATAGTTCAATTTCGTCCCCTCGCTGTCGGCAAGATAATCAACCGCTCTGTCAGGTGTAATCCCAAATCGTCCTGCAGTTTCTACTGCGTCGATATTCGCAGCAAGGAAGATAAACTCCCATCCGTTCTTTCCCTTTTGACGCTCAATTTGTGCCTTAACTTTTTCTGATGAGTATTCACGGCTGGAATTTTCCTCGCCATCCGTAATAATTACAACCATAACCTTCTCGGCACGGTAGTCATCAGCAGTGTGTTTCTGTGCGTTTCCGATTTTATGAATTGTCCTGCCAATTGCATCAAGGAGCGCGGTCGAGCCACCGACTTGATACTCTTTTTCGGTTATCGGGCTGACCGCCTTGACGTCTATGCGATCATGAAGTAACTCATAGTTATTGTCAAATAGCACCGTTGTGATACGGCATTCGCCCTCTACTGCTTGTTGCTTTGCGAGCATTGAGTTGTATCCACCAATAGTGTCGGCTTCCAGTCCGCTCATTGAGCCGCTCTTGTCGAGTATAAATACCAGTTCAGTTAGTCCCTTTTTCATTTTCGTATCCTCCTAAGATTTATTGTAATCTTAGGATAGCATTTAATTAGGAACTGGCGGTCGCTTTGGAAGCGACAAATTATTTAGAATGATCCAGTTTGTTTAATATTATATTCAGATAATCAACTAATTTTTCAATGTCTTCTCGATACATGGGCATGACATAGTGTTGCTCGGTCATTGCACCATTGAGAAATGGAAACAATAAAAATTCAGCAGTTATATCCCTGATTTCGCATCCTTTCTTGATATAGGCGTACTTGCCAGTATCACGGAGGTTGTATTTTGGCTTTAATACAATCTGAACATCCGGTTCTATGAATTCAACGATTTCAATTACTTCAATATTATCTTTCAACAATAAAGTCAGCTTATCTCTCATACGCTCCAGCTCCGAAAACTCAAAGCATGATGAACTCGTTTGATAATTAAAACACCAGTTTTCAACACAAATGCTTGCATCTGTCCAATAATATCCCCCGTCATCATAACCCTTATCTGTTACCCGAAAACGGAAAATAGTTCCATCTGATTCAATTCTACATTCTGCGTTCATACTCACCCTCCCAACAAAGGCTTAATATCAAAATTAAATAGCCCTTCTTATAGATGGACTTCCAAAACTTCAGCCTAATAACTACCATTGATTTTAGTTTTAATCATTTGTCTTAAAAGTCCTTTTTATTTTCTCCATTGTATGCATATATTGCCTGGTGCTTACAGCGTTTTCACCGCCACAGAGTGTGCGATATGCCATTCCGGTCGGGTCCTCTGCAATCTCCCACAAGTGAGAATCTGTTGGATATAAGTACGAGGTGAATTCCTCATCGTCAATAACGCCTTCGTATTCCGGATTATCAATTGAACACGGCCAGTAATAATAGCTACCGTGAGTAAGACCAAAGGCACCGTCTGTAGATTCGCCAACATATTTCAGGACTGACCAATTTTCTTTGACATTGCGGTGTTTTATATCGGATTTATAGTCCGCGAGCAGTTGTCCCAGCTGGTCGAGGTTGTCGCCATCTATACTATATTTTGATGTATACCCATCAAGCCGTTTCTCAAATTCTTCGTAACTGTCATAGCCGTAAGGAATAACACCTTCGCCGTATGGAAGAAGTTCTCCAATTTTGATTTCTAATTCCGAAGAATAACTAAAAACTTCACCACCATTTTCACGACATGTGGGAAGAACACCATATTTCTGATGCTCAACAGGAATATACGCCATTTGCTAACCCTCCCTGAATCTACTTATCATGTAATGACATGTTTCAAGGTTTCCGTGCCCTTGGAAATGTTTGTGGATGGATAGCTCCGCCCAATAAAACGGCTTTTGCTTTGTCAAAAGGTCGCCCTATTATCGAATTTTCAATCTTCTACATCTGAGGATTCATGTAAATAGTAATATTTATCACCCTTTATGATAATTTTTACATCTTCATCGTAAATTTGTGTAGGTTCATTAAAATTTTTAAGATTTTGTCTTGATTGAGCGCTTATCTCGTAAGCAAGACTCTGTTTTAAAGCTTTAAACTTATATTTGTCATCTATCAAGCCCAGTGGGGCAGAAATTATGGCTTCAATTCCTGCTTTAGAAATACGGTCCTTGTTTAAGTCAATGCGCAGTGCCGCAACCTGCTTATCGTGCCATTGTCCAAGAAGCATTCGAGTTTGCTGTGCTTGCCCCAAATACTTATTGTATGCGCTATAACTGCGATTAGTTGATATTTCCCCTTTGCCTAACAAATACGTTAATTTGCTAATTTCAGCAAGACTAGCAACTAATATATTCTGATGCTCGACTAAAATTTTTAAATCCTCAATTTTTGATTGATAATCTTCATAGTTAGGATTAGGGTTTTTCTGGGTAATGTCAGATATCGTAATGTTTACTTGCCCCAACAGTTCAGTAGCTGTTGCTTTCAAATTCTCTAAGGTTGAAAGTTTGAGCTTTCGCTGGTCGTCATTTTCCATTATTTCAGAATTGAATTGCGAGATTTCTCCAACAAGAGTAATCACGGAAAATATTCGACTCTTAAACTCTCTGTCTTGAAAATCTCCAATTTTGTCTATGCTCTTTGTCATGGTTTCCAATTTGGAACTTATTTCGGACATATAATACTGTCCAACCACCAAAGAACCGACATTCATTACATTTGCAACGCTGTTAGCAACAGTTGTCGCCTTTGTTACTTTGGTCATATCAACCTTAGTTAAATTTGCTTGTGCCGCTACGCCTTTACCCCCGTGGGTATAACCTCTTGCAGCACCTACCACATCTTTCGATTTCGTAAGTCGTGAAAATGGGATGTCAATTTTTACTAGATCCGTGGTCTTTAGGGAGTTGAGGGTATTTTGTGCCACCATCCTTGTCCCTGTTTGCGTTGTGAAGGGTATTAGCTCTGAAATTCGAGAAATGACCGTAGAATCTGTAATTTCAAACAATTTCTTCTCCTCAATCTGAGTTGTTGCAGGCAGAAGTTCAATCGGTATGGTTATTTCACTGTCCTTAACACTTTCTTTCGTGTCTATTGAATTGATATTCGTGAGACTATTACCGTTAGAATCGGACTTTTTACGCAAAAAAACTAATCCTCCAACAATTAGAGCAAGTGCAATTATAGACAATATAATAATTAAAACGTAATCCATAATTTTTACCCTCCCAACAGAGGCTGGTCGTACTCGAACAGCACTTCATTTATCTCGAACACATCATATTTGCCATTTGTAATAAAATATTCTACAATTACATCAAACTTAACGGCGTGGGACAAGGCATAGCCTGCCCGCCTCAACAGATCGTCGGTTTCGCCGAAGGATAATTCTAGTGCCACAGCAAGGGCAATAGCTGTGCGTTTGCTTGGCATATAGCCTTTGTTACTTCTGATTTTAGAGAACAACTTTCGGTCTATGTTGGCTCGCTTATAAACCTCCACATCGGTCTTTCCCTTGGCATCAATCAGCCGCAGGAGCATTTGCGAAAATAGCTCATCAAGATTGCCGACCAAATCATCAAGCGGGGCAGGTGCGCCAACAGACGGAGCGAGTATACCTTGAGCAAGTGGCTTATTATATCGACTAACAAGCTCATCAGCTTCAGATAAGGTTTTTTGTTCGATATTAAGTAGCTTGCTCCGATTTATTTGGTGTGTGTCAACATAATGCTCATCTATGTAGCTGTCGACTGCGCCAAGCAGCTTGCGACTAATTGCAAATGCTGACTTATCAAACACAACAAGAGTCACATCAATGTCGTGGTCTATTAAAAAATCTTGAATTGCCGAGGTAGCCACAGACAAGGCTTCCTCTTTTGGATAGCCGTAGATTCCGCTTGAAATCAGTGGAAATGCTACGCTCTCGCACTTGTTTTGGACGGCTATTTTCAGAGAATTTGTATAGGCAGCACGAAGGTGTTGCTCG
>CAZNYY010000210.1:0-4817 GCA_964577335.1 uncultured Oscillospiraceae bacterium
CAAGATTGGTCATAAAACTTTTTATATATGCAACTGGAAGTCCAGAGTCCTTTAAATTAATATAGAAAATATCTCTTATAATAGACCTTGCCTTTTCCTCGTCCCCAAGCTTTATGCAGCTTAAAAGTTTTCTTTCTTGCTCGGCGGGGTAGTAATAGGTGTGCGAGAGATGCCCCGCAATCCCAACATATGTAGTAAGCCCTTCCATGCCGGTTATTTTCTTGTGTTCAAGAACATAACGCGCTTCTTTATATGCCGTGGGAATTTGCCCCTCTCCCCTACGCACACCGCTTGCCGCAGCCACAAAATCAATACCGAAATACCGTTTAATGTTTTCTGATGCCAGCCGGAATATTTCTTTCATGTCATTTTCAAAGTCCAATATCTCCTCGGCATTTAAATTTATTATGCAGACAAATGTATCATCGTATTCCGTCATGTACCCCCTGTGCTTGACATTCGTCAATTCTTCTATGACGTTTGACATAATTACCCGCAAAAAATTATTCCTTTGTTCAGCGTCCAAATTAACATCCTGTGCAAACAATGGCGATATATCCTTCACATCATACAGGCAAACTGCGAAATAATCCGTATCAAAAGACATATTGAAGGTTGAAAGCGCGGTTTTAAGCGGAACCTCCTTTTCAGTCCTGCCTTTTAAAAGACTGGTCAAAAAACTATCCCTCATCCACCCTTGCTTGTCTTCAATCAATTTTTGAACACCTTCGCGCTCGGCAAAAATATTGGTAATCACATCTTTTATAAAATCAAATTCGTTCTTTGAATCGTTTATCACAATACCGCCCGCCTCAAGTAAGCACATAATATCTCTTATTGTGCGGCGTTTCTTTTTTATCACAAAATAAGACGTAATCAACCCCGCAAGTAATGTCACCGTACCGGTTAACAGGGTATAAAAACGCAGCATCCTTATGTTCTTATAATAATATTTCGAGGGCACCTCAATGGCATAAACCCAATCGTTTATTGACGAGCCCAAGAGCGAAATAATCCCTTCTCCGTCATCCGTTTTTAAAACAGTATACAGCTGTCCTTTGGCAGCGGTGTCCGTAATCTTCTTTCTGTCTTTTATCGCATTGGAAAAAATCGTTGTTTTTTTCTGACTGTTAATGATACCATGACGTGCCAAAGCATCTTTTTCAACTAAGGCTCCGACCCGCCTTTCGATACTATCCTTGTCCATTATGAAAACCAGGCTTGCCGCATCCGCATCTATACTCGGGATTGTCAAGTGCAATACAAAGGCAATTGCCTCCTTTGCATCTCCATATTCATCTCTTCTTGTGATGTCATAGTATCCGCTGCTTTCATGACGCAACATAAATTTTAAATAATCGCTAAAGATGGCACCGTTAATAAAATAATGTAAATTATAATATTCCTTCCTGTCGTTAATCCCGCTGCCTGATAGAACAACCTCGCTGTTCATACAATAAATATATACGTCATCAAATTCCATATTGGAAGTTTTGTACGGACCTAAGCTGTGTCCGATTTCTCTGCCTTCTTCAATTTTCCCCGGCAAGAGGTCACCTGCGTATCCTATAAACCTTCTTATGCTTTTATTCTGGGATATTTCTAAATAAACCCTCTCTATATTTGCCAATTGTCCGTCCATATAGTTTTGATACTTCTCTGTCATATGACGGTTTGCCGCAACGGCATTTTCGTGTATAACATTAGCACTCCAGTTGTACAAAACAAATATCGGAACTAATGTAAGCAGTACAACCCACAAATAAACAGACATACTTTTGTACAGAGCGCCCTTTTTTTTAACTTCCTCCACCAGGAAAGACATAATTTCACCACCAGTAAAGCTTTTTATCCATGTCTCGGTCATTTTTTTGTTGATGCCGCTTAGTTAAAGGATTTGTAAAGACTTCCGCAAAAAAACAAATACACTGCATCCCCTTTTCCCGCATTTACTGCGTTGTATCTTTCCTCTGGGCACAGAAAAGTGTCGGTCAATTGTTTTCCATATTAGCCGATTTTTATTCTACCATGTTCCTTCGCATCGTGTAAACTGATATCTTTTTGGTTTGCAGGACATCTCTTTGTTTTTAGCCTTTTTTTGGATTTTATTTCCCCACAAAAAAAGAGACGGACTAAAATTACAGTCCGCCGTTTAAAATAATCGTACTATTAACTTTATGTTTTAGAAACTTGTTTCTCTTAAAGGGTCTTATAACCTCCCGCAAAACCCTGATATTCATTAAGGAAAAATTCCGCAGTTTTATTCATGTGAAGTCCCACTTCATCCCCTTTAAAGGACAGCGTTGTTGTTAAATTCCCAAAATAGTTGTCGATAATATATGTTCTTATTACAAGTTTATGCTCCTGTGTCCACGCCGCACAGCTTATGGAGTTGTACATCCTTCCACAGGGTTTTTTAACGATATCATCGTAATAATGTGTTTCGGGAAATCCGCTTTCCACAAACTTTTTAATGCCGAACTTTATCTCTTTATCGCCCCTTGGATTTGTGTAGAGAAGTGAACCCTCATCTCCCTCAAATTGTAGAGTGATTTTTGAAATCTCCATAGGGTTGTCGTGCAAATTATAAGTTACACCGTTTATTTTATCCAAGTATCCGCTTGTACTCTCGCCCGGGATTGTTTGTACTTGCAAGTTTTCACATCTCTTTAAAAGGTTTTCATAAGCCTTTTTATCTTTGGGAAGTTCATCGGTCATCTTGTCTATTATTTCATACTGCAAAGTGTCAAATATAACACGCTCACCATGTACGCTGCCCTGTGTATCACCGGTACAAACAAATATAAAATCCTTCTTAGGCATACAAATTGCAAGCTGCGTACCCATTCCCCTAAAAGCAAACCCGCCATCATCCAGTATCCATGTTTGATAACCGTAACCATGGCTCCAAAGATGGTTTGCGCCATCCGCATTATTATCAATTTGCTTTGTTGTTGCGGCTCTGATATATTCTTTGGAAATAAGCTGTTTTCCGTTATATTGACCTTCATTTAAAAATACCTGGGCAAACTTCAGCAAATCCCTCGTAGTTGCAATAACACCGGAACCGCCCCATGAACTGCCCTCGGGCGCTTTAACGCACCATGCATTTTCAGAAAAACCCATATAGCCGAGCATTCTCTTTTTCATGTACTCCAAAAATGGCATCCCCGTTATTCTTTCAACTATCGTGTTTAGCAAATTGCTGGCACAGGTCTCATACTTAAAGATAGTACCCGGGGGATGTGTTGGTTTTGTATTAAAAAATACTGCGTTCCAGTCGTCATCATCTATTGTATAACTTTTTGGTAAGGGCGTTGCCATAATTAACAAATCTTTAATACTGGTTTCCGCAATGTAGGGGTGTATTTCTCCTTTTGGCAGTTTGTCCGGAAAAAAATTTACCACCTTGTCATCAAGAGAAATTTTGCCTTCATCATACAAAAGCCCTATTGCCGCCGCTGCAAAGGTCTTGCTTGTGGAATACAACCTATGTAGAAAATCCTTGTGAAAGGGCTTAAAATACCCTTCTGCCGCAACTTTACCGTGGCGCATCATGATAAAACCATGCAAATTAATTCTGTTTTTTTCAATCTTATCAATAAAACCTTCGATATCCTTGGATGAAATACCCACTTCCTCAGGGACTGTAAATTGCAAATCGTTCATAACACTCTCCTTATAAAATCCTTTACAAAATAAATTTTCAATTATTTAATAAAGAGGTGCAGCGCATCGCCACACCTCTTTTAACAAAGAAGATATTATCTCTTGGAGAACTGCGGTGCACGGCGTGCTGCCTTAAGACCGTATTTCTTTCTCTCCTTCATCCTCGGGTCACGAGTTAGAAAACCTGCCTTTTTAAGCTCGCCCCTGGTTTCCCCGTCAACCAACAAAAGTGCACGGGACACACCATGGCGTATAGCACCTGCCTGACCTGTAACACCGCCGCCGCTTACTGTGCATACAATATCAAACTTGTCAACCATCCCTAAAAGCGCCAGCGGCTGCCTTACAATGGTTTTAAGTGTTTCAAGACCAAAATAGTCATCAATATCCCTGTCATTTATAGTCACATTGCCCTGACCCGGAATGAGGCGTACACGGGCAACCGAACTTTTTCTTCTTCCTGTTCCGTAAAACTGAGCTTTATCCACTGCCATTCTGCTACCTCCTTATAATATTTCTCCGGCCCAAGGCTCGGGTTTTTGTGCTGCATTTTCATGATTTTCGCCGACATATGCACGAAGTCTTGTAAGTGCATTTCGCCCCGGGGTAGTGTCGGGCAACATACCTTTTACCGCCATGTACATAACCTTGTCCGCCCGCTTTTCCATAAGGCTGCTCGCATAGGTTTTCTTTAAACCCCCCACATACCCGCTGTGCTTGTAATAAGCCTTTTGTTCAAGCTTCTTACCTGTAAAAACAGCTTTTTCACAGTTTAAAACAATTACATGGTCACCACAGTCAACATGGGGTGTAAAAGTGGGCTTATGCTTACCTCGAAGTATGGACGCCACCTGTGTTGCCACCCTGCCGACGGGCTTTCCGGCCGCATCTATAATGTACCATTTTCTTTTAACATTAGATGGATTAGCCATAAAACTACTCATATTCTTACCTCCGTCTTTTAGTATAACACGGATATTGTAATACATTTTATTATTTTTGTCAAGCTAAATTTTAGAATAATTTAATTTAGTAACTTCAATGTTTAAAATGCTTTGTTTTGCTCCTTAAAACTCGCTTATGCTCACACGCCATTTCACTTTTTCCGTTTTGGCGATGTCTTGACAAAAATTGCCTGTCGTGTTACA
>CAZNYY010000211.1:0-4789 GCA_964577335.1 uncultured Oscillospiraceae bacterium
TATTCTATCCCACGGCAGTCGTCGGCTGCTAGTCATCAGCCACCACTTGAAGTGGTGGCTGATGACTATATTCTCCCCAGCTTAGCTGGGGATTAGGTCATTCATTATTATGTAAAAAGGTCAAACAAGTATATTATCGCGATTATTTAATAGCAGCAAACTTAGCATTTGTACAATAATTGTAATATAATAATTGGTATTTCCCCAAGGTAAACTCTGGATCCCGCGCCCATGGTGCGTTGTTCCGCGGCAAGTTGTGAGGTATCTACATTTTAAGGTTTGAATCGCTCTTTAGCAATTCCATTTTGCATTCAACTCAACTGATTTACACCAAATAAATTGGTTAAACAGTGGATGAGCAATAAAACTCTCAAGGGCATCCCTTCCTTTAAACGCATTATTTAACATAGAATAATAATCTTCGCTTGAATTCAAGCGACCCTTATCTTTGTTCATTGAATTGCATGCTGCAATAATACCATTGATTGATTGCAATTTGCTTTCTAAACCTATGTCTAGCAAAATTAACTTTAATAGTTCTCGCGAGTCCCCATTTCGATTACGCCCTTCATATTTGTTTTTTTCTCTTTCATCATATATACTATATTGAATGTAGCCATCATTACATCTTTCTTTTAGTAAAAGTACAGAGTCAAAAAACTCGTCGGTATATTTTGAAAAAACCAATCCGTTTTTCACGTTTTTATAACACCTAATTACTTTTCCCTTATACGAAATAGTGAAGATATATTTTTCTTCTAATCTATTATATAAAATAGGAATTGCATAAAACAATGGTATGTTTAAATCCTGCAAATATTTAAATGTTTTACGAGCGCTCAAAAACTGACAATCGATCCGGTCTAAATATTGTGTAGCAATAGAAATGTCAAATGTCCAAATAGAAATAACTTTGGAGCCAACCATACTTGTTTCATGTTTTGCATTTTTGTAGGTGGTAATTAAAAGCAAACTATTCTTTGTATCATATGAAAATGGAAACACAAAGTTTGAAATATATGCATGATCTGCTTCATCACTTATCCTACACATAAATGCCGTTCCTCTTTTTTTTGCAAAATTGCTTAAACGGTGAATTGCCGCTTCTAAAGAAACATTTGCACGCTTAACCAAAAAATTAATAGTTGAAATAAAACCATATCGTTCCTTTATCCAAATTTCTTCAACTTCACTTTCAGGCATTAATAACTCACCGGCAAAATGATTCGCCTCCTTCTCATATTCATTGTAGTCGTCTTTTTCATCACAAGAAAAAATCCCATAATGCCATGGAATAAAATAATGCCCAATTTCGTGTGCAATTGTAAAACGGCTTCTTACATGTGGAGAATTATTGTTAATAATGATTTCTTTATGTACCAGTAGACCGTCAACCGCTTCTGGTGTATCGGCAAAAGTTAGACTCAAACCTATCTTTTTCAAAAAACCAAAATCAATAGGAATAGACAACATATACTTATCTACAACAAGTTTAGCAATTTTACTTATCGAATCATTCATTTTTCTATGCGCCCTGTATCAATAAGCCATTTGCGTAGCGAAGAATAATCCTGCGTTCTCGCCGCCATGAGATCATCTGTACAAATTTCATCTATAACATTTCGATTGTTTTTCTTAGCATTTATTATTGCTTTTAAAAAAGCAGAATTTTCAACCCATAATGCATATTCATATTCAGACATCCCTAAAAAAGCGTAAACTGTCTTTTCAGAATCAGCCTTGTGCCATTTTTCAATATATTCCTCAATTTCGCTTATCAAAGCATCACCCGCAAGCACCAAATCAATAAAACTTTTAAACATCTATTTTTCTCCCTTTTACGGCAGGTTTTATATACTTTCCATTTTCATCTAAAACCGACAAGTGATACCCATTTTTATTGTATACTTCTATTTCGCCATGGGAATAATCCCATACATATAATCTGTCACCAGCATTATTCGTATAGATTTTTCCCCTAAAGGGTCGCAACGATTTGAAAAATGAATTTTCCGGAGGTGCTTTTCCCATAACGCTATTATAACACCTTTTGCTTTTTAAAGTAACATCTATCTTTCAATGAATCCGGCAGATATTGTTGCTCAACCCAGCCATCAGGGTAATCGTGCGGGTAATTGTAGTCTTTGCTTGCTTCTGTGTGGTTTTTTAAATATTCAGGAATGTTGTCGTCAGGGTGGTTTTGAGCGTCATCTATAGCTTGCCCCATAGCTACGACAACCCTATTGGTTTTGGGAGCTTCGCATACCTCAATGATTGCCTGCGTTAAAATTATATTGCCCTCAGGCATACCTAAGTTGTTAAGTGCAAATAAAGCGTTGCAAGCAGTATTTAAAGCACTTGCCGAACAACAGTCCTCACTTGCATGTACCATCGTTCGTCTTGCTAATAATTGAGGCTCGCAGCCTGCCTCTATCAGACGATTGGCGTAATACAGCGCAGCCGTCGCATCGCTACCACGAAGGCTTTTACAGAATGCACTTAGAATATGATAAAAAATATCGTCATCTAAGCTTAAAGCTTTTTTTTGCAAGCATTCAACGGCTATATCCTTTGTGATAATCGTTTCATCGTTTGCGTTGATGTTAGTCGTCAGTGCGCCGAGTTCCAAGCCGTTCAAAGCACTCCTTACGTCCCCGGCACATGCTGTAGCGAAATATGTCAAAGCGTCATCGTCAATCTTGATGTTAAACGTCTTTAAACCGTCCGGCGATTCTATCGCACGCCATAAAGCTATTTTAATGTCCTCTACCTCGACACGTCGAAATTCAAAAATCGATGCCCTGCTTGTTAAGGCGCGGGTTAGGGCAAAAGAAGGATTCTCCGTGGTATTCCCGATCAAGAGCAATTCCCCGGATTCCAGCACTCCAAGAAGCGTGTCGCTTTGAGTTTTCGACCATTTATGTATCTCGTCCAAAAGCAAATATGTCTTTTTGCCATACATTTCAAAATGCTTTTTGGCTTCTTCTATTACAACTTTGACATCGGAAACACCGGACGATACTGCATTCAGCTTTACAAACCTCGCACCCGCACTCTCCGCAATAATATTCGCGAGCGTTGTCTTACCTGTTCCGGGCGGGCCGTAAAAAATTACGCTCGGCACTTTTTTGGCTTGAATTAAACGGCGAAGAAGTTTTCCCTCACCTAAGATATGCTGTTGACCAACGAAATCATTCAACGTTTTTGGACGCATCTTTTCCGCCAAAGGTTTAAGATTGTTGTGCATATTTGTAAACAAATTATCCATTTTTTATTAACTTCCTATGTCGTTTATCCCTTCTTTCGCCTGTGTGAATTAGCTTGCCCTCGTCCAAAAGTTTGTTTGTCATTTTTCTAGCGGTATAATCATTAATTCCAAACTCTTTTATTACCTCATAAACAAATCGAGGTGTTTCGCAGAAACTTATTATATCATTTTCGGTGGGTTTTGTCTTTTTAATTATTGGTGTTTGCGGCGAGTCGTTTTTAATTAACTTCGGCTTTATAATTTTATTCCCAACTCTTGTGCTTTTGGTATAAATTAGTTTATTTTGTTTTATTAGCGGCCTTACTACCTTGTAAAGCAAATCTTGTCCTATGCCAAAATGCTCTTCAATATCTTCCATGCTGCGAGGGATTTGGCAATAAGCTATTACCCCATTTTCATCGAAGCAATCATATCCTTCATCCGATTCCACTACCACATATCTTTGATTTCTATACAGCGGATTGTGCGGATATATTAGCTTTATTTTTCCATCATCTATTAGCGGTTGAACAACTCTCTTTCGAACAATGTCATAGCCTACCAGTCCTACATGGTCTTTTATTTCACCCAAATTTCGCGGCTCTTTGCAAAACTCTAATGCCATTTTCTCCATTTCTAGGTGTCTATCAGTTTTTTCTAATTCCTTAGCTCTTGCTTGCATTTCTTCAGTGTATTCTATATCTGCTTTTAAGTATCTCTGATGAATGCACTTCGGGCTTTCGGGATAAATAAATTTCAACTTGCCTTCCTTTATTAGCGGTGTAGTGAATCTTCCGTTCGCCATATCTTTGTTTTCTAAGCCTAGGAATTTGGTAATTTCATTAATGTATCGTGGCTCATTGCAGTATTCAAGAAGTTCTACTTCAAGTGTTAGTCCCGTCTTTTTGTTAATAAAACCCCTTGTTTTAAAGGGATTAAGCGGTATTTTGCGTGTAATACGGATAATATTAGAGTTGTACAGAGTATCAGATGGCTTCCAAACTGGCAAGCAAGGTATCTTGTTGTGATTTTGACCACCTATGCACTTCATCAAGCAATAAATATGTTTTTTTGCCGTACATTTCAAAGGTTTTTTTTGCTTCCTCGATGACGGCTTTTGCGTCCGCTACCCCGCTTGAAATCGCGTTCATCTTGACAAAATTTGAGTTAGAGCTGTCGGCTATCATTCTTGCCAACGTTGTTTTACCCGTGCCGGGCGGCCCGTAAAAGACTACGCTTGGGACTTTATTAGCCTGTATAAGCCGGCGGAGCAATTTGCCTTCTCCAAGTATGTGCTGCTGGCCTACAAACTCATCTAAATTTTTCGGCCGCATTTTCTCAGCTAACGGCTTCATATTGTTATGCATATTTGTAAAAAGATTATCCATTGCTTACCAACTTTTTTATGATATATTTTAAATTTTGGTGCTTTTAGTGTATATAAGTTCCCTTTTTCTTTATGAACTTATAAAGTTAAGTCTTGTCCAAATGATTATTATTCTGCACTTACTGTTTAACTATTACATGCAATTTTGCGCGCGT
>CAZNYY010000212.1:0-4789 GCA_964577335.1 uncultured Oscillospiraceae bacterium
TGTGTTTTATCAATATCCTGGCAGCCAATTATGAGTATGGCTGCTAACAGTGTCAAAAAAATGCTCTTAAGTTTCATATGCCACACCCTATTTTGCTGTAAATGAGAAGGACGGCAAACGCACCTGTTTTTCTTCCATCGCATTCCACATAAATACCTTTATAAAATATTTTTTTTGCGGGTCATTTGGCACATTGACTGTTTCGGAAAAGCTTTTATTCTCTCCTGCAGGCACCACTCCCGTAACAACTTTGTACTCACGAACCCTGTAATTTTCCTCACTGCCGTAACAAAGGGTATATAAAACCGTTATTGATGCGGCATCGCCTGTGGGGAAATTATGTTCTATATTCACAGTACTTTCAATATTCCCCGCAACAAGCCCTGTATTTGTTATGTCTTGCCCGTTGTTTTTAAAGGTATATTCCGAAAGCTCCAGTGCGGCATCCCCTTCTTCGTAAAACTCCAAACTCAAATAAGGGTGGGATGCGGCATCAGGCGAAGCTGTTGTGTGAAATGTGCTGTAAGGGTTAAAGTTTCCACCCCTCGTTGATACATCACGCAGGATAATCGTTACTGTTTTGTCGCCTTGTAGTTCCTCCCGCACAAAGCTCGTAATATCAAATGCCCTTGTACTCCCTGAAAGAAAATCACTTATCGAATCCAACATATATTTATCCTTGTTCGCAATGCTTACCCAACTTTTATCCGCATTGTTATAAGTGATTTCACTGCCGCTCCAATCATCATTTTCGCTCTTGAATACAGCAAATTCAGCACCGCCCGTAATTCCTATTGCTTTTAGGCTGACCAACGCACTCTTTAGTTTTTTATCAGTTTCAATACCGCTCAAGTCAAATTTCATGTAATAAAATCTCTCATAACCGTGGGGCTGAAAAGTGCCAGAAATTGCCGCACGATCCAAATGCGAAACGTTTATAGCCCTTGAGTCGGGGTGACCGTCAATGGGCGAATCGTCAACCGGATATATCTTGCTGAGGTTGGCATTCGCCGCTACCTGCACATCCCCCGCCGAATAAGCGGGGGCTAAAAGCAGGATACATAGAATTAAACATAAAATTCTTTTCATAACTATTCTCCTATTCTCCAAATGCTCTTACCATTGTAACACTGTTCCACATACCCGTCGGCACCGTACCTGTTGTTGCTGTTCCGTTGCATGTAATACGAACCGATTTTACATACTGCATGGGGAATTCTATCCTCTCGTCTTCAACTGTAAGACCGCTGCTTTCTCCGCTAAATACAGTTTTCCAGTTATTCCCGTCGGCGGATACCTCCACATCATAAAATGCCCTTCTTGCATTACCGTTTAGGAATGCGACGGATACGGCACCCAAATACCGCGTTTCGGTAAATGTAAGGTTAATCCATTGCCCCTGCCCCTCTGCCGACCATCTTGTGTTTAGATTTCCGTCAATTACATTTATTGCCGCGTTTTCGGCTTGCGGTTCTGCACTTGCCACAACATCGTCAAAGAAGTATTCAACCATGCCGTCAGGCTTGCCCGTGGCAGGCATAATATTATATGTCACAAGATATATTGTTTTTAGTTTTGACTTTTTGTCGGTAACAATAATCTCCACACGTCCCTTACCGTCGTCCGAAACCTCAACCTCATTTTTGCTGTCGGCCTTTCCTTCAAAATTAATTTCACCATCACCTTCAGTAAAACGTGCATTGTAGGTATAGCTGTTCGGGCTGAAACCCTCCATCGGCTCACCGTTTATTGTAATTTGGTTGAGTTTTGGATATATTGCGGAGCTGCTTATCTTCCCGTCAGGTATGGACCACGCCGAAAGCGGCTGCATCTCGGGGAAGGGCTTGGTAATCTCCTCTCCATATCCCAAGGGGCGCATACCGACGGCAATATTCACATCGCCCGTCTGCCTCAGATATATTGCAAGCTTTTTGTAATCTGACAAATCCATTGTTCCGTCAGGCTGCGGGGATGTTTGCAAAGGCACTGCCTCCATTTCTCTAAACACCGCATCAGCGGGAGATGGACTTAAAATTTGAACAACAAGCTGTTTGCCGTTTTGATTTAGGGTTGCCGTTTTGCGGTCACTGCTTATCTCTATATCCGCTTTTGTATGCATAAACCACCAAAAATCTACATTCATATGCGTTTTAATTTCGTCCTGAACAACTATCAGGCTTCTGTCCTCTGTCAGCATCATGCCCCTTTTTGCATCTGTTACATTAGGCGCATGGGAGGAGGTCATGTCAATAATTGAGTATGCTCCCTTTTCTTTTGATTCGTAGGATAACAGTTTCGGAAATCCGTCCGCTCTTTGGTCAGCCGAATGGCCGGGGTTTATAACAACCGTATTATGTGCCTCAGCACGGTTTGAATAATATGTCCATCTTGCCGAACCCTCGCTACCGCCCCAAAATCCTGGAAGATTATAATCTTCCTTGCCCACATCATGAGCCCAGCGTTCCCCGTTGGCGTCTAAAATAAATGTTCCGCTGTCAAGCTGTCCGTGGGTACAATTGTTAAGTCCCCCGTGCAAGGTAACAAATGTTGCGTTGGCATCATCCCATGCGGTTCTGAAGCTTGCAACCTCAACCCCTCTGAAATAAGCATCAAGCGGTGGTTCCTCACCACTGTTTGTAAGTTCGGGGGCAAACCACAGCAATGCCCTTGATATATCCTTCGCAGGAAGGTCCTTCCCAATCATTTCCATTTGGGTCAGATATATATCGTTAAACCTTGCATCACCAAGCTTTGATGCGTGCCACATTGTTGTTGAAGGTAAAACCCTTACATTGCCTGCGTCATGTATATTGAAAATTCCACCCGGACCTTGCAGATACGGCATAAAATAAACCGTGTTTTTAACGCCGGGGACATCGTAGTATATACCGTACTCGGTGTCAAAAGTAGCATCAAGTGCCGCTGCAAAATAAACATGAAAATCATATGCGTATTCCCAGTATGTAAGCCCTTCATGCCAGCCCCCGTCGGGATAATACTCCGCTATCATATATTCAAGTCCACGCAGGGCATATTGCACTGTTTGTGCCGCTAAGTTGCCGTATTGTTCCGAATCTAAAATCGCAATTGCCGCTACCGCAACACCGCCGTTACAAACGGAGTTCCAGTTGTAGTCACTCGTAAACCTTGCTCCCGGTGCATCCGCTATATAGTGTTCCATTGTGGGTTTGAGAGCGTGCTTTACAATTGCCTCGACTACCGCACTCCTCTCGCATTCGGTCATGTAATCGTAAAACCAGTCGTACCCAACACCTATACCGAGAGCCATTTCACCTACGTCCAGATAGTGGGACGGGTTCCAGTTACCCATATTACATGCCCAAATAATCTCTTGTACTGCTCTTTCTGCGTACTTCTCATCATCTGTCAGCTTGTACATCATACCAAGGGTAAATATATTGTTTGTGGTGTTTCTTCCGTAGCCCCAGTTTGATGTGGCGGGAGAAACCTTGGGAACAGGGGTTGCAAGCAAGGTGTCTGCCATCCTTGAAGTTTGTTCATAAAATTTCTGCACAGTGGCATCCGTCTTTAAGTTATCTTTTACCTGTTCAAATCTATCTGCGTTTGCCATGAGTCTTGGTCTTTGCATGTTTGTTTCATTAAAATCCGCTAAAATTTGTTCCGCTGTCGGTCTTTCATAAATTATGTAGTAAACAATGTGCCTTGCCATGTCTTCATCAATAGTTTTTTCTTCCTCGCTTAAAACTACAAGTCCGACCTCATGCCAAAACACATGATACCCCACAGCCTCACCCATGTTTCTTGCAGGTACAAAGCTTGTGTCATTAATAATTGTCAGCGGCTTATCCATTGATACCGGACTGCCGTTTATTATCATTTGGTCACTGTCATATGTAAGAACTACTCTTGTGCCCGAAATGTTAATAGTAACGGTTTTGTTTTCCCCGTCAAAGCCAACCGTCCCGCCGAGGCTCTCCGCAATAAACCTTACAGGAACCATTGTCACCCCGTCGAGCAAAATAGGTGTGATTTCACTGTTTTGAGGGTTTACAACCGTTCTCTCCCCGTTTACTGCCGCTTTGTGACTTCCCACATAAAGCGCCACCGAGTCTTTGATAAGTTCTCTTGCAGGTTCTGCATAAGGATAAAGTCTTTCATAGGACAGGGGACCTGTTGCCGCAATGGGAATTGCGCCAAGCAAAAGACCTGCTATTACAAGTAACGATATAAATTTCCGTTTCAAAAGCATTACCTCCATTTTAAGCTCCATTTCCGTTGCGGCAAAATGAATTCGCCCTTACGGAAACAAAAATTTTAATTTATTTCAAACTAACTTCTTACCCTTTAATTATAAATCCCCTGTGACCAAAAGTACACTGACAAATATATGAATCAAAAGACAGATCTTTGAAAACCCCCGTTCTATGCGCCTTTGAGAAGTTGTACATCCTCATTTTCCCAGAGAAAATAGGGATGCTGCAAAACAATAAAATCTGTTTTGCAGCATCCCATTTTTAAAAACACCTCTTATTTAGTTAAGGGTACTCCTGTATTTGCCGGGAGGTATGCCCGTATATTTTTTAAAGTTTCTGCTAAAGGTTCGGATACTTGAGTACCCTGTATCATCCGCAAGTTTTTCAAGCCCCACATCCTTCTCCCTTAATTTCTCGATAGCCTTCTCAATCCTAAAACGGTTAATGTACTCAGCAATACTCTCGCCGCTCTGCTCTTTAAAAATTTGTGAAATATAGGGTCCTGTCATATTAAAATGTTCCTCAATCATAATCATACCAAGGTTTGGGTCACT
>CAZNYY010000213.1:0-4788 GCA_964577335.1 uncultured Oscillospiraceae bacterium
TAGTAATCGATATTCGGAGTCAATAAATTAGATTTAATCATTACTTAAATAAAAATAATGAACACAATAATTCATAAAGCAGACACAAGAGGTCATGCAAATCATGGTTGGATAAACTCGCACCACACATTTAGCTTTGCTAATTATTATAACCAAGAAAGAGTCAATTTTGGTGTACTACGTGTCTTAAATGATGATAAAGTGCAAGCAGGAATGGGTTTTGGAACTCACCCACACGATAATATGGAAATTATATCAATTCCATTAGAGGGCGATTTAGAACATAAGGACAGTATGGGAAATGTAGCCGTAATTAAAGAAGGTGATGTGCAAGTAATGAGTGCTGGCACTGGCGTTACCCATTCAGAATATAACAAAAACAAAGATAAAGAAGTGAAGTTTCTTCAGATTTGGATATTTCCAAAAGAAAAAAATTTAACTCCAAGATACGACCAAATTTCTCTGAGAGACATTGAAAAAGAAAATGAATTCTACCAAGTTCTCTCTCCTAACAAAGACGACCAAGGGGTTTGGATTCATCAAGATGCTTGGTTTCATATCGGGAAATTTACAAAAGGAAAAGCAGATGAATATAAAATCAAAAAAGAAGGAAATGGTGTTTATGCTTTTATTCTTGATGGTGAAGTAGAAATTAATAATGAAAAACTATCCAAAAGAGATGGAATGGGTATTTGGAATACAGATACTATTAAAGTAAAAGTAACCGAAAATGCACAGATACTTTTAATGGAAGTGCCAATGACTCTATAATTAATCGTATATTATCAACAGAAACTAAAAAAATATTAAAATGAAAAAAAACACAAACTGGTCAATTGACAGCACACATTCAGAAATTGCTTTTAAAGTAAAGCATATGATGATTTCAACCGTAACAGGTTATTTCGATGATTTTCAGGCAACTGTAAAAACAGATAATGAAGATTTTAACAATGCTGCTATAGAATTTAGTGCAAAAACAGAATCTATAAACACTAAAAACAAAGACAGAGATACGCATTTAAAATCAGATGATTTTTTCAATTCTGCAAAATTTCCTGAAATCAAATTTGTTTCAAAATCTTTTGATGGAGAGAAACTGACTGGGGATTTAACCATAAGAGATATCACTAAAGAGATTACTTTAGCTGTTGACTTTAATGGCATAGCAGTAGATCCTTATGGACAAACAAAAGCAGGTTTTGAAATAACAGGAGAAGTGAACAGAAAAGACTTTAACCTGACTTGGAATGCTGTTACAGAGGCAGGAAGCATTGTCGTGTCGGATAAGGTAAAATTGGTTATTGACGCACAATTCATAAAGCAATCCTCATAACAAAAATCGTTTTTTGGAAAACACAAAATTGTGTGATTCAGGCAAAGATTTTGTTAGCTCAAAAAAGAATAACTACCTAAAAGTTAAAAGCAATAGCGGTTTGAGTAAACTCTCAAACCGCTATTGCTTTTAATATGCTATTGTACTTATAATAGAAGTCGTGCGATACCTTTTGTGACAAAACTCAGCTTAAAAAATAATTGATGGTTTTTGATTCGTTCTAATAAAGATACTTTTAGTCTCAAAATTTATAGCTTTAATTTATCATATGTCGTTGAGATGTGAATCAAAATCTCACAATTAAATTTAAGTAACTATTTAGCTTGTAAAAAAGGCGTATAAAATTTGGACCGATTTTTTATATTTCGTTTCTTGCAGAAGATATGAAAAACGGAGATCAGTCAGTATATGCAATTTTAGCGAAAGTGCTTTTGGAGGTTGAAGAACTGAAGAAAGAGAATGCTCTTTTGCGACAAGAAAATGCCGAACTCCGGTCTCGTCTTAATAGCAATAGTAAAAACAGTAGCCGTCCACCATCAAGCGATGGGTATCGGAAAACGACATCACCAGCACTGCCAAAAACAAGCAAAGGCATACAAGGAGGTAAGAAAGGACACAAAGGCGATACTTTGCGTCAAACCAACAACCCAGACAAATTTGTAATTGTCAGCCCAAGTGAATGCAGTTGCGGGCATCAATTCGCACAATCTGAATGTGAGTTATCGTCCAAGCGTCAGGTTTTTGAATTGCCACAACCAAAACTGGAGGTTACCGAATATCAAATTCATACGGCAAAATGTCCAAAGTGTGGACTTATCCACCAAGGCGAGGCACCCAAAAATGTAACAGCCCCAGTACAATACGGAAATCAGGCAAAAGCATTTGCGGTATTATTAAATACCAATTACAAAGTACCATTCAAAAAGATACAACAGATGTTCAAGGATTTATATGGATATCCGATCAATGAATCGACAATCTATTCGGCGAGCAAACTGTGTTACGATCAACTTGAGGAATCTGAAGAAGTCATCAAATCCAACGTGTCAAACTCGGATGTTGTCCATGCAGATGAATCTGGATTACGTGTTTTAGGAAAACTACACTGGCTCCACACTGCGACAACACAAAGTTTTACATATCTTTTTGTTCATCAGAAACGCGGTCAACTGGCATTAAATAGCGATAAATCGATACTCGATAAGATAGACGGATGGTTGGTGCATGATTGTTGGAGCAGTTATTTCAAATTCACAGGATTGAAACATGCCATTTGTGGAGCACACATACTAAGAGAGCTTCAAGGTTTAATCGAATCGGGTCAGAGCAAATGGGCAAAAGAATTCCATACGTTTCTATTGGATCTGTACAAAACACCTTTCCATAAAAGGCTTCTTAAGATGGAGGATCTAAAAATAACATATCTAAAAATTTGTGACAAAGGTGAAAAACAGGAGCCTCCACCTTACAAAACTTCAGGAAAAAGGGGCAAACCCAAACGCACAAAAGGCAGAAATCTAGTTGAAAGATTAATCAGGGAAATGGATGCCGTACTGGCTTTTGCTTTCAACGAAGAAGTCCCGTTTACAAATAATCTTGCTGAAAGGGACATCAGACCGGTTAAGGTTAAAATGAAAGTGTCAAATTGTTTTCGCACCCTAACAGGTGCAGAAATATACGCACGTATCGAAAGCTTCATTTCAACCGCACGAAAAAATAATCGCAATATCTTTCAGGAACTAACCAATACCATGGATGGACATAATTTCTTAGTGCCATTAAAGACAGCCTAAATAATTACGTTAAATTTTAAGCGGCAATTTTGCCGTACTCCAATAGTTCTTTGACAATTTTTTGATTTTTAGCGGTGTTTGGATTGATAGCGAACCCGCACATAAATCGTTCGAGCATTAACATGTTGTTATACAGAGTTTTATAATTAGACATAGAAAACGGTTTGGAATAGTTGTCTTTGCTTGACAACCAATCATGCTTGGCCAAATTAATGGCAGTTAGGGCAGCGTTAAAATGGAAGTCTAGTTTATCCTTGCTCCTTGCCTGGCAGGTTGTAAGCCCGGCAAACTGTTTGGCGTCCCGGTAAAGGAATTCAATTTGGAAACGGGAACGGTAATAACGTACAATTTTTTCTCCACCTAGCTTTTTATCGGTCGAGAAGTAAAGCTTTCGGGCTATCTCTTTTCCATCTTTAAAGAATATGGCCACTGCAAGCTTTATCCCTCTTTTGAATGCTTTCGAATGAACAACGGCGGAATAGATTTGAATATCTTTGGTTACCATGTCCAAACAAAAATAATCCGTGTCAAGATTTTTAACATCGACCCTGCCGGTATATTTTTTAGGTCTCCCTTTTTTACCTGTTTGTTGACCGCGGTACTCATACATTAAAACGCTGTCGTCACGCAGTCTGCTGATGAGATGCAGTCCTGCCGCTATCACAGAATTGACAAAGGGTAGCTTGGAGAAATACGCATCGGCAACCATATAGTCAGAAAACTCCTTGAACTTGACCGCATTGTCAGTTACTAAACTTGCGTAATAAGTCAACAGGTTCAGACCTTTTTTGACCAAGTCGTCGGCTGATGGTGTTTGCCAAGCATTCAAATGTAGCGCCGTGTTCAGTGTCACATCAACAACAGCAAAGCCGCATATGTCTAAGCCCCACTTGGCTGCCTTAGCAACACCTGACCAATATTTGCCTCTGCCATATGTGCATTTACCTGCTTTGGGAATGTAACTTGGATCCAGAGCAACGATTCGTTCGCCCTGGGAAACATCATTAATCAATTGCTTGTTGAAAAGCAGCAAAATCGAATTTCTTATTGAACTGATTCCGAAAGGACTGCTCACCTCTGGAACTGAACCGTCCCAACTGTAGGAAATTTATTTTACCTTTGATGCTCAAAATATGCCAAAGAACGCAAACTATAAAATCTTTTCGGGGCTTGTTTAACCCTGAAAATGTTTTTGTTTTTAATACGCTTATAATCAAGTGCTTAATTCTTTTACTAGCTCTGAAGGTCATTCTTAATAAATTATGGAATAATCTATTAAGATACTGACTTTCAGGGCTTTATGCAAATATTTTGTAACTTATTTTGCTGATAATCAGATGTTTATAACATTAACTACCGAAGTGTTGTTACCTTTACAGACAAAAATAGTAATATTACATCATTGTATAAGATTTAGCTTGTTTTATGAAAGAGCTGAGTATTTTAAAATCGATTTTTTAAATAAATGATTCGCACTCTGATTCGATATTTATTTTTTGTATTTGGGTTTGTCGGCCTCATGATTTTTCTTTCTGGATGTCGCTCTACCAAGTACGTTCCTGAGGGTGAGCAACTCTTGAACCGTGTTCACATTAAGTCAACTTCGTCCAGTGATATATCTAAGTCTCAATTAAAATCTTATTTAAGGCAAGATGCAAA
>CAZNYY010000214.1:0-4735 GCA_964577335.1 uncultured Oscillospiraceae bacterium
ACAAAAGATAAGCCCTGTCAGTAATACTCAATGTTTCATCAACATTATGGTCGGTTATCAGTATACCTATATTCTTATACTTCAGCTGAGCTACAATAGATTGAATATCCTGAACTGCAATCGGGTCGATACCTGCAAAAGGCTCATCAAGCATTATAAATTTCGGATCAATAGCAAGACAGCGGGCAATTTCAGCACGCCTGCGCTCACCACCTGAAAGCCGGTCACCCTGATTTTTACGAACCTTCTCCAAACCAAACTCTGCAATCAGACTCTCTAGTTTCTCCTCCTTCTCCTTTGGAGATTTATCTGTAAACTCAAGCACCGATTTAATATTGTCCTCAACAGTCATCTTTCTAAATATGGAAGCCTCCTGGGCAAGGTAACCGATACCTTTCTGTGCACGCTTATATACCGGGAATTTAGTGATGTTATCCTTACCGATAAATATCTCTCCTTCATTAGGAACAATCAGTCCCACAGTCATATAAAAAGTAGTTGTTTTTCCTGCACCGTTTGGACCGAGCAGACCAACAATTTCGCCCTGTTTCACGTTGATTGAAACATGACTGACCACAGTTCTTTTACCGTACTTCTTTACCAGATTTTCTGTACGCAGCATCAGATGACCATCTTCTGGAGCATCAAAATCTGTTAAGGTCTGAACCTCGTCAAAATCATCAGAAGGAGTTATATTTCCGAAACCATCTTCCATTACTCGAAATTTTGTACAAAGATAATAAGAATCTCGCAAAGATAGGCAAAATCAAGAAGAATAGAGTAAGTGTTTGGTAATTAGAATTGTTTGGCGTTGTTTCGCTATATTCTTCCGGTAGGCTAAATGGAAGAATATAGAGTAGTTAAGCGAAAGATTTGCTACTTAAATACTGCCTTTTAAGTATTCAAAAAAGGAATCAAAAACATCCTGAACAAAGATAATCACCTCAAAGAACGCTTGTTTTTCTTAAAACGTCTTTCAAAAATACCCCTTTTTCTGCATCAACAGTGGAAAGACGGGTTTTGAATACAAAATTGGAGTTTGCTTCCTGTTGGCTCCATATTTTATATCGCTGAAAATAACTCTGTTACAGGTAATTTTGCACTTAAATAACAGAGTCATGAAACAAGAAGTAAAGGTGTCTTTCTACCTGAAAAGAAATGAAACAAAAAAGGATGGAAAAAGCCCTGTAATGGTAAGGCTTTCGATCGGAAAATTTTCCGAAACCATCTTTAGCGCAAAAATGGCCGTTCCGGCAGACCTATGGGCATCCGGCCGTGCCACAGGTAAAAGCCATACGGCAATCGAGATTAACCTAAAGTTGGATGAAATCAGGGCATCCGCCCTATCGTATTACCGAGAGCTGTCGGCAGTAAAGGACGGTGTAACAGCCGAAGATGTAAAGAACCTTTTGCTGGGCATGGCATCCAGGCAGGAAACCCTACTATCTTATTTCCGCACCCATAACGAAAATTTCGACAAACGTATCGGTGTAAACCGTAAAAAGGGTTCGGAAAAAGGCTATTGGCAAGCCCTTAATCATCTTACCAACTTTCTGAAAGACAAATACAAGCTTTCAGATATTCCTTTCGCCGCATTGGATAGGTCGTTTATTGATAAATTCGACCTCTATCTAAAGATTGACCGTCGGCTTTCGCCAGGTACGATTGTATTACTAACTACCCGGCTGGGTACGATCATCGGAGAAGCCATAACAGAGGGGGTCATAACCAAAAATCCTTTTGCCGGTTATGAACCGGAACGTCCCCAACGGCAGCAAAAATATCTTACCCGTAAGGAATTGAATAAGCTGATAACAACTCCGCTTGCCACTCCGAAACAATACCTTATCCGTGATTTATTTCTCTTTTCGTGTTATACCGGAATCTCGTACTGCGATATGTGCAAATTAACAGAAGAAGATGTTTCAGTTGCCGAGGATGAAGTAGTCTGGATAAAAACATTTCGGGAGAAAACTGGGATCGAATATGAAATTCCTCTGCTTGAAATTCCTTTTCAAATTCTTGAGCGTTATCGTGGAACGACATCCAACGGACGGTTGCTGCCGATGTATCCCAATGGAGAGCTGAACAGGGTTTTAAAAAATATAGCCCGTATATGCGGTATTTCCCGGCGATTTACCTGGCATTGCGGAAGACATACATATGCAACAGAAATTACTCTTTCACAGGGAGTTCCTATTGAAACTGTAAGTCGTATGCTTGGCCATAGCCAGATTTCAACGACACAGATTTATGCGAAAATCACCAACGATAAGATAGATGAGGATATGAAAGCGTTAGAGAAGCGTATCGCCGGAAAATTCCAATTTGCTATTTAATAACTTTAAAATATTTCGATCATGGACGCAAAAAATAAAGGAGATAAGACGGAAAAACGGCGCAGTACATTTGCGATTTTATTCTATATCAACCGTACCAAAATCCGTAAGGACGGTATGTGCCAGCTATTGTGTAATATCAGTATTGACGCTGAATCCGAACAAGTAGGGACGAAAGTATCCGTTAATCCGTCCCATTGGGATTCATCAGCTGGGCGTGCCGCTGGGCGTAGCCAAAATGCACTTCAAGTAAACAAGTCTATTGACCAGCTTACGGAACGTATTAAGAACCACCATAAGGAAATAAAGGAGAGTTTGGGATTTGTTACAGCCGAACTCGTTAAGAACGCTCTGAAAGGTATCGCTCAAAAACCGCTTACGCTGATGAAACTCTTTAAGGAACATAACGACGAGTTTGAAAAACGGGTTGGTGTGGATCGTAAAAAAGAAGCACACGCTCAGTATGTAGTGACTTATAATCATCTTTCGGCATTTATCAGGAAAAAGTATGATGCCGATGATGTAACACTCCGCAGCCTCGATCTTCGGTTTTATGAAGATTTCGACCTCTTTTTAAGGTCAGACCGAGGGTTACAGCAGAAAACGGTGCATCAACATCTATACACCCTCAAAAAGATAACCAAGCGGGCATTCAATCAGGGAACGCTCCGGCGCGACCCCTATATGAAATTGTTTCCCGAATTGCCACCATTAAAGAGCCGTCATTTAAAATTGGAAGACTTGGAGAAGTTGATGCAGTACCAGTTCAACAGAGCAAATTTATGTCGAGCCCGCGATTTGTTTGTATTTTCTACGTTCACCGGATTGTGCCATGCCGACATTACAAGGCTGTCCGACGAGCATATAGAGCAGGCAGAAGACGGTAGTCTTTGGATACATATGAAAAGGCAGAAAACCGGAACGGATTTCAATGTGCGTTTGCTGGAAATACCCCTGCAAATTATAGAGAAATACCGCAAAGAGAGAAAGGATAATCATATATTTCATGTTTACGGACGTACTTATATGGGGAAACTTTTGAAAGAGATTGCTAAGATTTGCGGTATCGGGCATATTTCATTCCACGCAGCAAGACATAATTTCGGAACGCATATTACGCTCTCACAGGGAGTTCCCATTGAAACCGTAAGCCGAATGATGGGGCATAAAAATATCTCCACTACACAGATATACGCTAAAGTAACCGACAAGAAAGTGGATGAGGATATGAAACGGTTCAGGATGCGAACGGCATCCAAATCGAATAAAGTTACTTTGTATGAAGATGAATCGCTCCGGGCGGCCATCCGTTATCCCGAAGAAAGAAAGAAAAACAAGAATCTTCAACCCTTAAACAATCAATAAAATGAATACAACATCAATCAAAATAGAGGAAGGACGGGTAACTATCCGTCTGAAGGCGGGTAACGTTTGGCTTACCCAGCACGAAATCGCTGATATTTTCGATGTGTTCATATCGGCTATTAACAGTAATATTCGTTCCATACTAAAAAGTGAGATATTACAGGAAGAAACTGTTTGCCGCCGTAAGGATAAAGGCAACGGAAGTATATTGACGCTCTATAATCTGGAAATGATAACAGCTTTGGCTTTCCGGCTCAAATCCCGGCAGGCGCAATGTTTCCGTGAGTGGATAACCTCACAGGCATTGAATCCAGTAATACTTTGGAAAATTCCCGGTATGGATGCCATGCTGAACTAACGGAGCAAAGCAAGATAGAAAATCAAAACAGCCAAGTGAGGATAACTGATCGGTAAGATTCGGATAAGACCTTTGCTTGGCTGTTTTTGACGAACTATTTATTTAAAAAGGCGAAAGCTCCCTCTGTTAATCGGTTTGAAATTCTTATCTTTGCAAAATGAAAACAGAACGAACCCTATCGCAGTTCAACAACGAACTTAAACTAAAAGGCTTCAAAGCATTTCAAATCGACGATGACTGTAACGAAACGCGTACCTACAGTCGTAAAGATTTTTATAAGATTTGCCTTACTACCGGCAAAAGTATAATCAACTATGCTAATAGAAGTTTTGAGCAGGAAGGAACAATTCTGTTTTTCGGCAACCCGCATATCCCTTATTCATGGGAAACCATATCTTCTACTTACAAGGGTTATACCTGTCTTTTCTCGGAAGAATTTCTGAAGCAATCTGACCGTTCAGAGAGCTTGCTTCAATCTCCGTTTTTTAAGATTGACGGAACGCCTGTTTTGGAAATATCGGAGGAACAAAGGCTGTTGTATATATTAATTAAATAATACCCCACATTCTAATCGAAAAGTATACCACTTACAACCATGAATGGATTCTATCCGTTCTAAACAAATGATAAGCATGTATACAAAACAAGAAATCATTATTGACAGCTTTCGGCA
>CAZNYY010000215.1:0-4733 GCA_964577335.1 uncultured Oscillospiraceae bacterium
TCCGTAATATTGTTTGCATCTTGGTAGGTAAGCGCACGGGCTGTTAAATAGCTATAGTCAAATGCCACAGCGTCGTCATCCGGCAAAATTGCATTGTAAACCGACAGACCTCGCACAATCGCATCAGCCGAATAAAAAGATATTCTTGTGAGGTTTGAAAGGTTGCCCATTCCTTTCGCGGGCGCAATCTTTTCGCTGTTGTGCCAAAGGCTTGCCATGCTTACAAGGCTTTGCATACCCAAAGCATAATGCCCCTCGCCCATAACAAACTCATTTATAATTTCATATCCTTTAGTGGTTTCATTATAAAAATAAAGCTTATTTTCTTCAATTTTCAGGCTTATTGCAGGGGTATCTTCCACACCGTAAATGTCAACTTCCGCACCATATGGGGCATCAAGATAAAATTCAACACCCAAATTCAAGCCGTAATTGCCGCTTATGTCATACTCAAGGCTACCGTTTAAATGTATCCCGTTGTCTGTTGGTACAGCTTGCCCTTCCCGTACAATTATTTTACTTGAAAGTACGGAACCGGTCATCGGGTCATCAACAATCGGCGCACCCTGCGGCACGGGCATTTGTGTCAAGCTAAAAAGTTTTACTGTAACATCAAATACCACCACGGTACTGTGCCCACCCTTGGTGATTGTAGCCGTCAGGCGAACCTCCTCATCCTGCCCCATGCGTGTTACCACGCCGACAGGGCTTATTACATCGGGCTTGCTGCTCTCCCATGTGATTTGGGTACCAAGGGGTCCCACGGTTATAAGCTGCAAATCCCTTGTGATACCCAGCGGGCTTTCAACCGAAATCTTGTCAAATGTCAGGTATATCTCGTCAAGCCGCACCGCTTCATCATCCTCCGGCATAACCGAGAAGGCATGAAAACTGTCCAAGCTTACACTATGGACGTGTCTCATTTGTATAGCTATTTCCGCACCGGCAATGGCCTTTGAATCGGAAATGTAGAATTTATTGTCCAAAACCAATTTACCGTCCACCCACACGGAAAAGATTTTCTTTCCATTGTTAAACAAAAACACAATGTCCTTTGCCGTATCTGTTTCATACAAATCTTCTATGGGCGTGTCAAAAACAGGACCCTCGGTATTTTCTTTGTATTGCAGATTAACTCTGCCACTGCTAAGGAGAGAAATTCCCGCAATGCCCTTACCCTCTTCATCAAAAAAGCGGATGTTGGACTGCCCGTAGTCACTTTGGCTGACCGAAAAACGCACTCCCATCAAAGCCCCGTCATAACCTGCTTTGTCCTCGTTTAAATAGATAAGGGTGTTGTCACTTTTCCCGTCACCCGTAACATCCCCTACGGTTCTCTCCATTGTCAGGCGGCCGCCCGCCTCGGAAAGCACACCCGGACCTTTGCTTTTTTCAATGCGGCTGTCAATTTCCCCGTCCTGAAAATTATCCGAATATATTGTTTCATGTATCCGGGGCAGGGGGGTATCCTCCGCCCCTGCCTGTATCAGCGGCTCACTTGCCGGGTAAGCCGCTATTTCCCCTGCGAAAAACCCGTCGGGGAAAATTACCTCTCCATATTCTGCATACGCTCCGAATGGCAGCATGCATATGCAGAGAAAGAGAGAAAATACCGTTTTAATGCATTTCATCATAAATTTTTCTTCCTTTCCACAGGGACTTCGTCCCTCGCCGATGCACCTGTCAGTCCTTTATTATTATGACCGCCTTTGGTTCATTCTGATCTACAAACATGAATACCTCTGTTACACCTGCTCCTATATCCTCAACCCCCGCACGGTAAATTGCACCATTTCTTCTTCTGTACATATAAAACACGGGTCCATCTTCATCCGACAGAGGATAAGATTTTATCCTTGTACCGGTATTAATTGAAAGAATATGCACAATTTCATTTTTCAGGTCGTCAAGTCTATACATCTCAATTTCATCCGCCATGCCGTACGCCACTTCTTCGGATGAATTCTCCCTTGTCAGGAAGTATTCGCTTCCAAGGCGCGAGATTGATTCAATATATTTCATATTGTCAATTTCACCGCTGCTTCTTGTGTTATAATACACCAAGTCCCCTGTCGAGAGTGTGGGCGCAACATCTGCCGCAATACTGCCGTATGCCACCTGAAGTGTTTGTACCTTATCCCCTGTCAAGGCTTCAACATTGTATATGGTGTATCCGTTCTCGTCCATCCCCTCGGACACTTTGCCGATGATTGACATTTTTATATTATCGGCAAAGGGTTTGGCAGTTGATGAGTCCATCGGCTCAATCAGCACCGCACAGGATGCAATTTGGGTTTTTTCATCAAAATCAATCGGCACCACTGTGTATGTGTTTGCCGAGGTGATAGTGACATCAACCCCAAAATCTTCTTCAATGGGGTTGTTTGCAGACGGCACCAAAAGCATTTCCGTGTTTTCGCTTACATAAAACGCCTTCTTCGAGGAGTAGCCGCCGAACGAGTTTAGCTTGCCGTTAAAGCTGTAGGCATACATGTCACTACGCTTTGCAATATCATACACGGGAAGGTTTGATACCGACAGCCTGTTTATTTTACCGTCAGAATTAAGTCTGTAAGAAATTGCCGCCCTGCTGAGGTACGCCTCGCTTATTTCCGCTGCGGAAACCGATTTATACACCTCGGCAGGGTGTACCCTAAACTGTACCCTGTCAGCAAGCTGCAAATCTTTTATTTCGCCGTTTGCATATGTATATTTTATGGTTTCAACGCCGTTGTTTGTTTCAACTATTTTTTCGGAGCTTCCGGCATGAACAACACGCAGTTTCATAGAACTGATGATAGAGCCTTCTTTTTGGGCGCCTATAACATAGCCGTATTCACCGTCAGCCGCAACACCGCCTTCCATATCCACAATTTCATCCCTGTGGTTTAAAAGGAATATACTTTCCATCCCAACTCTGATTCTTCTGAAAATCTCGCTCTCGTTTTCCTCGTAAACCGCATAATCGCTTCCGCTTACCGTAACAATTTTCTCGGCAGGGGAAATTTGGTTTACAACGCCTGCGGCACGCAAATCGCTTACTATTACAAAAATTTCTTCCTCATCGGGGCTTGCCTGTATCGAAACCACATCGCCCGATTTTATATCGCTAAATTGCATTTCATTACCTTCTGCATCCTCAATCTTATAAATTATTGAGGTATCAGTAAAATCAAATGCGAAAAACGGTTTGTCGTTAAACAGCATATCTTTTTTAAAGTAGAGAGTACTGTTTGTCTCGGACACTCTGTCTACCACAATGCTTTTGTATTCTTCAATAAACACAGCATCATACACATTGTCACCGTTGTTATCCAAAATACGCACCGTACCGGTTTGAGGGGAAATATCCACCCCCTCCTCAAAGGTTTTCAGCCTGCCGTTATAGAAAAACGACGCATCGGCACTTATTCTTTCAGTCTTTTCGCTTTGAGCATCGTAGTATTTGGCAGTGCCCGTTGTAAGCTCCGTCAAATCATCTGCGGCAAAGAGCATTTCATTATTTATGCTCTCCTGCCAAATATCTTTCACTGTAGCATTTGTGCCGTTTTCTTTAATATAGTAGAGGGAAACATCTTTCCCAAGCATATCATATTTCACTTTCCCGTCTGATTGCAAAACCAATGCGCCCACCGAAAATTCCTCATCCCGCAAAGGTCTGTGCCCATTTAAGGCGCTTTTGCCGACAGCCGTTATCTTCGCCCTCAAAAACTCCATCCCGTTTCTTTCCAAAAGCAGTTCATGAAGGGTTTTCTCACCCCTTGTCATTTCCATGCTTCCGTAAACGGTTTCCATTGGGTACGCCTCAAGAAGATTGTCAAGTATACCCCAAACATCCTTTGCTTTCAGCCCTGCGCCGTCCTCAACCGAAACATTTCTAAGCCATCTTTCGTTTGCCGCCACCGTCATGTATCCCGAAGGGTAGCCGCCCTGCTGCAAGGCTACCGCATCATAACCCATGACAAATGCTGCCATCTTCAAAAACTGATGAAGTGTGACCGTATCGTCCGGCATAAATGTACCTGTTCCGTCACCCACTACCATGCCCATATTTCTTGCGTGGGCTATGTAGGGTGCAGCTTTATGGTCGGTGGGCACATCCAAAAAACCTGTTTCCGAAAAACCCAATTCCCCGACATTTCCCGCTACTGAGGGCAGGATGTATTTTACCGCATCGCCCCTTGTTACGGGTGTTTCTGCGTCAACATCATCGTCCATAATCCCAAGTGCCCGAAGGCGGAAAAAGCTTTTGTCCTGTCGTGTTTGCGCTTCATTTGCGGAGGATGTTGTAAACATCCCCCACAGCATTATAAAGCATATGCATAAGCTTATTATTTTTTTCATGTAAGGTTTCCTCCAAAATCTTTATGACTTGCTTACTGGCTGTTTTCTTTAACTTCTTCTAAGGGGCGCATTGTTTGGAAAGAATCCAACAAGAAAGCCTTAATCTTTGTGTCACCTGTAGCTTCCTCAATCTCAACATTTGTAACCAAAGCGTTGTCCCCGTCGCCCAGGGGTTTTACCGTGTATGTCACAGCCGAAACATCTAAAAGCCTATTCCCCTCGTAAGCTGCAACAAGAAATGCCACTTCATAGGTTTCACTGTTTCTTGAATAAATATTAAGTGTGGCATAGTTTTGCCCTGCAATAGGAATGGGAGATGTAAACTCAATCCCTTCAATCGCAATTGCGGACGAAATAGTTATATCATATTCAAGAGTTCTCACATGCTC
>CAZNYY010000216.1:0-4721 GCA_964577335.1 uncultured Oscillospiraceae bacterium
TCCATTCTTGAGGTTTGCAATGAAATGTATTGTAGGGGATTTGAGTTTTGCGAGGTAGACCTATATAAATCTCAGGCGGACAGGTTTTTGGAGGTTGACGGAAAAATACTGCCGCCGCTCAACAGTATGCAGGGGCTTGGGGCGACAGCGGCAAAAAGTATTGTCATGGAAAGAGAAAAGGGCGAATTTTTGTCGATTGAAGATTTGACAAGGCGCACGGGTGTTACAAAAACAGTGGTGGAACTTTTAAGACAGTCCGGTTGTCTAAAAGGTATGCCCGAGAGCAGCCAGATAAGTTTGTTTGATTATGTTTGATTTTTCTGCCCGGCAAGTGGGAACAAGACCCTTTACAAGGCGGAAATATTATGATACTATTGTGTATAAATAAAGGCGGGAGTGCCATGTTTTAGGTAGTGTGGACATGAGATATCGACACCCGTATTTTGAGAGGCGTGATTTGATGGAAAATTTAGTTTTTGCAGATAGAGTATCCTCCCTTGAGGGGTCGGCAATACGCGAAATGTTTAAGCTTTTGGGGAACCCTGAAATTATTTCGTTTGCGGGGGGTGCCCCCGCACCGGAGATTTTTCCGGTGGGAGAACTTTCGGAAATTGCCCGTGAAGTGTTGCTTGAAAAAGGGGATAGGGCACTTCAATACGGAATAACGGAAGGATATACCCCCCTTCGCAGTTTTGTTTCTGAGCGGATGCGTGACAAGGGAAACATGAAGGCGGAGGACGATGTAATAATAACAACGGGAGGACAGCAGGCAATAGACCTCGCCGCAAAAACCCTTGTAAATGAAGGTGACGTGGTTTTGGTTGAGTCCCCCAGCTTTGTAGGGGGCTTAAACTCTCTGCGTTCATATAATGCAAAGCTTATAGGTATTCCCGTACAGGATGACGGGATGGATGTAGACGCTGTGGAAGAAGAGGCGAAAAAGCAAAAAATAAAAATGGTGTACGCCATTACAACCTTTCAAAACCCTTCGGGGATAACAATGAGCCTTGAAAAAAGAAAGAGGCTTTTGCAGCTTGCGGAAAAATATAATTTTTATGTCTTGGAAGATAACCCGTATGAGGAACTGAGGTTTTCGGGTGAGGCGGTGCAAAGCATAAAATCGCTTGACACTACAGGGAGGGTTATATATGCAGGCTCGTTTTCCAAAGTTTTGTCAGCGGGAATAAGGCTTGGATGGGTTTTGGCATCAAAGGAAATATTTGAAAAAATGGTTGTTGTAAAACAGGTGTCGGATGTTCATACACCCGTTTTAAACCAGATGATGGCCATGGAATTCTTTAAAAAATATTCGCTTGACGCTCATATAGAAAAAAGCCGTAAGCTGTACGGCGAGAGATGTTCGGTAATGCTTGGGGCTTTGGACGAACATTTCCCCGAGGGTTGCACGTATACAAGACCTGATGGAGGAATATTCCTGTGGTGTTCCCTCCCCGGGCATATTGACACGGCAAAGCTTTTGAGGCTGGCACTTGAAAAAAACATTGCGTTTGTGCCGGGCAGCACTTGCATGGTTGATATGAGTGCGCACACAAGCCAGCTCAGGCTTAATTATTCTCTCACGGCAAACGAAAAAATTGAAGAGGGCATTAAAAGACTTTCAGAAGTAATTATAACACAGATATAAGAGGTAGTAACGTGATAAAATCACGTTAGCCTCCGGCGGAATTAATGCACCGCCGAAATTCTCGTCTTAGGACGAGACGGCGATGTGCAAAGTAATCTCTTATCATTCCTTGCCCCCCGATAAGAGTTTTTTGATTAATATTTGTGCTGATGTGGGGCGGCGGAATGGAGATTACAATGAATGATAAAAAAATTATTTTCAGCGGGGTTCAGCCGACGGGCTTTTTGACTTTAGGTAATTATATAGGTGCCGTTAAAAACTGGGTGTCCCTTCAGGAGGAATACCGTTGCCTGTATTCTGTTGTGGATATGCATTCCATAACCGTAAGGCAGAACCCGGAGGAATTTCGCCAAAGGTGCATGGAATTTATGTGTCAGTATATAGCTTGCGGGCTTGACCCGGAGAAAAATATATTGTTTTTCCAGTCACATGTGTCGGCGCATGCCGAGCTTGCATGGGTTTTGGGTTGCTACACCTATATGGGGGAACTTTCAAGGATGACACAGTTTAAGGAAAAGTCCGAAAAGCATGAGGACAATATAAATGCGGGACTTTTCACCTATCCTGTACTGATGGCGGCAGATATACTGCTGTATAATGCTGCCTTAGTACCCGTGGGGGTTGACCAAAAACAGCATTTGGAGATTACACGGGATATAGCCCAGAGGTTTAACAATATATACGGGGATGTATTTACAGTGCCGGAGGCATATATTCCGCCTGTGGGTGCTAAAATTATGAGTCTTCAGGAACCGACCTCGAAAATGAGTAAGAGTGACCCCAATCCCAACGGATATATTTGGATTTTAGATGATAATGACACCATAATGAAAAAGATTAAAAGGGCGGTTACCGATTCTGACGGTGTTATCGAGTACAAAGAGGGTAAGGACGGGGTAAACAATCTTTTGTCGATTTACGGGGCGGTTACGGGGAAGGCTGCGGAGGATGCCGCCAAGGAATTTGAGGGGGCAGGGTACGGAACCCTTAAAAAGACCGTCGCTGAAGCGGTAATAGAGGTTGTTGAACCCATAAAAAAGAAATACGATGAGCTTATAAAGAACAGAGATTATATTGAAAAAATATACACCACGGGTGCCGGGCAGGCAAATGAGCTTGCGGAGCAGACACTAAAAAAGGTACACGAAAAAATAGGTTTTGTTGCGAGAGAGGTGTAGGCCATGGATGGAATGTGGCTTTTATTTGCGTTTGTTATTTCGTTTTTGGTGACATTTGCCACAACCCCGTTTGTAAAGGCATTTGCCCAAAAGATAGGTGCGGTTGACATGCCGGGGGAGGCGCGCAGAATTCATAACAGGGCAATCCCAAGGCTTGGGGGACTTGCCATATTTTATGGTTTCATCATCAGTGTTTTAAGCCTCTGTGAAATAGACCAGGGCGTGCGGGGGATGATTTTAGGCAGCCTTATTATTGTTATCATAGGTATTTTTGACGATGTTAGGTCATTAAACGCAAAGCTAAAGCTTTTGGGGCAGATTTTGGCGGCAGGGGTGGTTGTTATCCACGGTGTTCAAATTGACAGGCTTACCATGCCCGAGTTTATAGCACCCGAGGGCTTTGTTGAACTGGGTTATTTTGCTATACCGTTTACAATTATATGGATTGTGGGTGTAACAAATGCCGTAAACCTAATTGACGGGCTTGACGGGCTTGCGGTTGGGGTCAGCTCAATTGCCTCAATGTCACTTTTTTGTATAGCTCTTATTGTCAGTGAGCTTAACATTGCACTTATAACGGCGGCGCTTGCAGGTGCTTGTTTTGGGTTTTTGCCCTACAATTTTAACCCCGCAAAAATATTTATGGGCGACACGGGGGCAATGTTTTTAGGCTTTATCCTGGCAACGGTTTCAATTATGGGGCTTTTTAAAGGTTATGCTGTGATAAGCTTTGTGGTACCGTTTTTGGTTTTAGGGTTGCCTCTTTTTGATACAGGGTTCGCCATTATCAGAAGAATTGTAAACAAAAAACCAATTATGGGGGCGGACAGGGGGCATCTCCATCATAAGCTTATTGATATGGGATTTTCTCAAAAGAAAAGTGTGGGCATTTTGTATATGATAAGTACCGTTTTAGGTCTTACGGCGGTAGTGCTTATCGGCAGCGGCGAAATAAGGGCGTTGGTGCTTGTGGCCGCCATTATAATAGGGATGATATTTGCCGCAAGGATTATGAGCAGTCCTCGTCCTGCGGAGAACAGCGATGAAGGGAGCAGCGATGATGATTAAGGTAATGACTATTTTCGGAACAAGACCGGAGGCGATTAAAATGGCGCCCCTGGTAAAGGAACTTGAGAAAAATGAAAAAATAAAATCCGTGGTATGTGTTACGGCACAGCATCGGCAAATGCTTGACCAGGTGCTTGAAATATTTGAAATAAAGCCTGATTATGACCTTGATATAATGAAAAGGGGGCAAACGCTTACCGAGATTACAACTCGTGTTTTAGGTGGTCTTGAAAGCGTAATTTCAAAAGAAAAGCCTGATATTGTACTGGTTCACGGGGACACCACCACAACTTTTGCAGGCGGGCTTGCCGCCTTTTACTGCGGGGCGAGGGTGGGGCATGTTGAAGCGGGGCTTAGAACATTTGATAAATGGTCGCCATACCCCGAGGAAATGAACCGCCGCCTAACCGGTGTTTTAAGTGATTTGCACTTTTCCCCCACCGAGGCAAACCGTGAAAACCTTTTGCGGGAAGGAGTGCCGGATGAAAATATAATTATAACGGGCAACACGGTAATAGACGCCCTTAAAACTACCGTTGCAGGTGGGCACAAATTTTCTTCGGAGACTTTGGAGAAGGTTTTCGGTCTTGGGGGGCGGGTTATTTTAATGACTGCTCACAGGCGGGAAAACCTTGGCGAGCCCTTGTATGCAATAACAAGGGCAGCAAGAAGAATAGCGGATGATTTTAGCGATGTACATATAGTATATCCCGTTCATTTAAACCCTGCTGTTTTGAATGTTGCAAACGAGGTTTTGGGGGGGCATCCCAGAATACATCTTGTGGAGCCTTTGGAACCTGCCGATATGCATAACGCAATGGACAGGTCAT
>CAZNYY010000217.1:0-4236 GCA_964577335.1 uncultured Oscillospiraceae bacterium
GAGCTGCCTTGGAGAATGGTTGTAAACGGCACTGTGGCGCACCCCACATTCCTGTATGAATCCCTCTTTATTGCCGCAGGGTTTTTATACATATGGTTTACAAGAAAAAAACGGGGGTTTGACGGGCGTGCAATTAGTCTTTACCTTATATGGTACGGGTTTGGAAGGTTTTTTATCGAAGGGCTTAGGACGGACAGCCTCATGCTTGGAAACATGAGGGTTTCACAGGGGTTATCAGTTTTTGTGGTTATTGCGGGTATTATTGTCTACTTTACCTCAAAAAACCGCACAAAACGCGGACTTTGAAAAATATAGACAAAAACATTACATTACAATGACAAAAAATTATTATACTTGACATTCATAAGTACATGGTGTTATTATTATAATCAAGGAATATTCTATTGCTATTTAGGAGGATTAACTATGAAGAAATTTAGGAAAGTAATTTCTGCCGTGCTTGCTTTGGCTATGCTTATGTCGGTAGGCGGTATTATGGCGGTGGCGGATGCAACTACCATTACTGATGTAGACCCTAATACCAATGAGGGCAGGGCTGTAAATGAATTGGTGAAACTTGGGATTGTGGACGGCTATGAGGATGGTACGTTCAGACCTGACCAAACAATCACCAGAGGAGAGTTTACAAAACTCATAATAACCTTTAAAGGCATTGCCGATGCTGCATCAGAAAACTTAGAATCAGGGTTTGAGGATGTTGACGGTATAGGACACTGGGCGAAGAAATACATAAAGCTTGCCTTTGACCAGGGTATTATAAACGGCTATGAAGACGGGACATTCAGACCCGATGCGCCGGTGAGATATAATGAAGCTGTTAAAATGCTTGTTGCCTCACTTGGATACGAACTTGTAGCACAGCAGCGTAATCAGGCTGAAGGAAGTGCCTGGTACACGGGTTATATGTCGGTTGCAAGTGAAAGAGGGATGCTTAGAAATGCTGTTATTAACAGTTATGAGGACTCTGCACCCCGTGGCACGGTTGCTATTTTAATGTACAACTCGCTTTCAGTTTCAGTTGCAACTGTTGGCAGCGGCGGGAAAGTAACAATAAAGGACAACTCAACTGCTCTTGAGGAATTGCTTAATAAGACCGAGGTATCGGGCATTGTTACCGGCGTTTGGCAGACGGGGCTTTATTCCGGTGCAACGGGACTTGCAGAGAGAAATATCACGGTCAGCACCTCCGACGGGGATGTTGCCTATAAGGTGTCGGCGAGTGATTTTAACAGGTTTGGCGAAACAACATATCCTCTCTTGGGACGCAGAATAAATGCGTATGCAGAAAAAAATAATTTTGATGATTTTGATGATATTTCAAATATCGGGATAGACAGCCGCCAAAATGAGCTTACGGTTATAAAGCCCGAGGACATTTACAGTATTAGTTCAAGGTCTATTTCATATTATCCTGACAAAAACAGTTCGGCAAGAAAAACAATAAGCTTTGTCAATGATATACAGAATATGACGGTTATATACAACGGTAAACACCTGCCAAACCCCACGCTGGCTGACCTTGAAGGGGTTCGCTCGGGGAATATAACCCTGCTTAGCAACGACAGCCGCCACGGAGATGCGGAAGTTATATTTATTACCTCATATGAAATTTTTGTTGTAAGCTCGAGAACTACAAACTCATCCACAAAGGTGACCACAATCTATTCGCTCTACGGGGCGGGAAGTATTGAAATGCCCGAGGCGGATAACCATGTTTCCATCACGCGTGACGGCAAGGATATTGCCGCTACCGCTATAAACACCTGGGATGTTCTCAGTGTTGCACGCTCAAGGGAAAACTCGGCAGGAAAGCCTGTTTTCAACTGCATTGTAACAAGGGACAAGAAGGACGGCGAAGTGACGGAAACAGAGGTTGACAGCGGAGGCACAAAAGTAAAAATAGGCAATAATAACAATTTTTATTATTTCTCATACTTGTTCAGAGATTATAACGGTGCAAAACCTGCATTTAATTTGGGTGAAAGGGTGACAGTATATCTTGACCATGAGGGCAAAATTGCGGCAGCCGATGCTACCGCTGAAAATGTAAATATTTATGTGGGATATTTGGCATACGCAGAAAATAAAGATACATTTAACTCCAAAGGGCAAATCCGTATGTACGGTGTTAGCGGGTCGCTTGGCAACGTGCTGAGAGATTTGGCTCCGAATGTAAGACTTGACGGGGTTACCATTTCAAACGACCATGATGAGGTATTATCAAAGCTTCGTGCATCTGCCGCTGCCGCAAATGCAGGTAAAGTGGCTTTTGACGAAACCTTTGGTCTTACAGAATATGCACAGCTTATTCGCTACACCCTAAACTCAAGAGGTGAAGCGGATATGATTGATACAATTATGCCAAACGCAAATCCCTCTAATGATGACTTGGTACAGTCGCTTCCGTTTCCTGCATCAGCGGGCAGGACGAACGGGGAATATACGTATGTGAGCGGCAGTCAGTTTGTTGACAGTAGCAACAGTATAAAGATGATGGTTAAAGATACCACAAAGATTGTGAGCATCCCTCAGGTTATTAACAACACATTTGACGGGTTTGCATTAAAGAACTACTCAAATGCTTTCAGTACCAGCACAAGCTACCGTGTTGAAGGATACAATGTGAGCAGCGGTGTTGACATAGCCGGATATATCTTGGTATATGGTGGAAGCAGTGACTCGATGTTTAATGAGTTGTCCGACATAGTTATGGCAAAGGAAATTTCCGAGGTTGAAGGTTCGTCAGGGCTGCAAGATAAGATAACGGGATGGAATGTTAAAAACGGTGCTGCCGTAACCAACCTTTTAGCGGACGAAGGTGTTCTTAACAACACCGTTCAACCGGGTGAAATATTCAGATACACAAAGACACCTGAAGGTGATATTGATGAGATAGACTGGGTATTGGAAATTGAAAATGGCCGCCCGGTATTTGGCAGGGATGAGGACGGTGACAGACTTGCACCGGTTTCTTCCGCAGCAGAGGCCAGTTCCAGACGTGTCATACAGTACGATAAAGGAAAGAGGACTGAAAGTGCATCACTTGCAAGGTTCTTCTACGGCACGGTTGTGGGTAAAGACAACAGCGGGAACAATGTTATCATATCTGTAACCAATGCGCTTAGTACGGATGATATGGGTATTACGGAAAACATCAGAGAAAACTTCACCATAACCCCGTCCGCAAAGGTGATGATGTATGACTTTAGCGCATCAAGACCTGAAGATAAATTGCTTGAAGATGTAAGCTTGGATACGATTAGGACCAAAAGAGAGCTTGAGGAAGCAAATCTTAATGCAGACGGTGCATCACAGGTATTGATTTTCGTAAGCAGCAACTCGGTAAAAACAATTGTAATATTTAAGTATTAGTAAGAAATAAATGGGGTTCCGGCAAATTGCCGGAACCCCATTTATGTTTAATGCCTATATTTTAAAAGGGTATGTCAGCGGACACCGTCCGCTATATACGGATTTATATAGGCATTAAACCGCTCTATAACATGCTCGTCCCCCACAATAAGCACCCTGTCATCAGGCTCAAACTCAAAATAAGGTCCCGGGGAGATAATTATACGATTGTTTCGGATAATGCCGATAATGGTTGCACCTGTGTTATGCCATATCTGAAGCTCGCCAATGCTTTTTTTGATTAAATGAGAATTTTCCGGCAAAATAATCTCAACGGGATTAATTAAATCCGAACGTCTGTATTTATACATATCCGCAATTTGTTTAGTGGTCTTTGATATTTCCTCGTCAAGCATGGTACGTTTTTTCAGTAATTGATTAAGAGTGTTTTTCGCCTGTGAAAGAACTTCGTCCGAATTGAAGTTGTTCACAAACTCAATCGCCCTCTCGCGGGACAAAACAATTATTCCGCTGCCTGCATTTATTTTGACAACATCCTTGTCCGACAACAATGACATGGCACGCCTGATGGTTTCCGGAGAAACATTATATTCGGTTGAAAGCACGGAACGCCCTTTTAGCTTTTCGCCCTCCGTCAGCCTTCCCGACACAATTCTTGCGGCTATATCCACAGCGATTTTAAGGTATCTCGGCACTATTGTTTGCACTATATTTTCTAACACTTCATATCCCCTTCTTTTATATGTTGTAATAAATACTTTGTTTTTATTATATCATATAAAATCCAACTTGACAACTGACAACTTATGCTGTATAATAAACGTGTTTGTTTGGGATTGTTCG
>CAZNYY010000217.1:4246-4718 GCA_964577335.1 uncultured Oscillospiraceae bacterium
TTGGCGGGGTATTTTCGCCATACAAATTAGGAGGTTATTAGAATGAAAAAGAGATTATTGGTGATTACTATATGTTTGGCAATGGTGATGTCTGTCCTTGGCGGATGTTCGGAGCAGGCGGACAAAGTAGTTTTTGGTGATGCGGGTTGGGACAGTATGAAATTTCACAATGCGGTTGCAATGTACATAGGTGAGGTTGCATATGGTTTGGAAACTGCGGAAACATCAGGCTCGACGGCTGTTACATACAATGCACTAAAGACAGGTGATATCCATGTTTATATGGAAACCTGGACGGATAGTATTGCTACATACAGTGACGATGTGGCGGCGGGGGAAGTGACGGAGCTTGGTGTAAACTATGATGACAACATACAGGGGCTGTATGTTCCCCGTTATGTTATTGAGGGTGACGCCGAAAGAGGAATAGAGCCTTTTGCACCAGAACTTAAATCCGTAGAGGACCTCAAAA
>CAZNYY010000218.1:0-4709 GCA_964577335.1 uncultured Oscillospiraceae bacterium
CGTCAGACAGGTGCGAAACGTCCACCATTGCCCCTAAGTCCTCCATTTTGGGTATAAGGCTGCGCCCAAAGGGGGTAAGCCCGCCGCCGGTGGCACAGGTGCCGCTTATCTCGTTTTTTGTGTTCCATGTCAGGGTTATAAGGCGTACTCCTTGCAAAAACAACTCATAAAGCCTCTCATGGGAGCCGCATAGCGCCTCTCCACCTTCTATTCCCAGTAAAACTCTCACACCACCGCCCGTGACATCCTCTTTTGTTTTTATTTGCCTGACATCAGATAACTCTATCTCCCTGTCAAACCTCTTTATAAGCCCATCCACACGGGTTGTGACATCATGCCTTGCAAGGTCTACCCATATGTTCATAACCTGTGTATAGCCTTTGTATTTAGCGACCTTTTCAAAATTAAAATGATGAGGACAACTTTTTAAATTTTCATCCTCACCCAACAGGTCAAGGGTGTCGCAATGTGCATCAAATACAGGGAACTTAAAACGCATTTTTAATCACCTCTATGTTTTTTTGGGAACCGCAGCCCTCAATCAAAACCACGTCAAAACGCACAGCCCCGTCAATAGATTTTTGTTGCAGGTACAACTGTGCCGTCATGGTTATTCTTTTTATCTTTGCGGGGCTGATTGCCGCCGCCGCACCGCCGAAAGCGGCACTTTTTCGCTGCTTTACCTCTATAAAAACATAATATTCCCCGTCACGCGCTATTATATCTATTTCCCCAAAACGGGAGTAATACTTTTTTTCAATTATCTTGTATCCGCTTTTTTTTAAAAAAGCGGCGGCCTCCGCCTCACCCAAATCGCCTATTTTCCTTTTGTTTATCATAATTTCACTCACTCGGAAAGTATTTTCTTTAAAAAAGTTTTTCTGTGCAGCGGGCACACCCCTATTTCCCTGATAATTTTTATATGCTCCGCTGTGCCGTAGCCCTTGTGCTTTGCAAAATTATAGCCGGGGTAGATATTGTCCGCCTCGGATATATATTTATCTCTTTCTGCCTTCGCCAAAATTGATGCGGCGGCAATTGACAAACTTTTTCCGTCACCTCCGACAACGCAGGAGAGGGGTGTTTCACTTTCAAAGGAGCTGTTCCCGTCAACAATTATGTAACCAGGGTCGAATTTAAGCCCTAAAACTGCCCGCTCCATCGCCAGGTGAGTTGCGTTTCTAATGTTAAGGGCGTCAATTTCAAGGACTGATGCCCTACCCACGGACCAGCAAGTTGCCTCACTCTTTATCCGCTCGCACAACATCTCTCTTTTTTTTGGAGAAATCTTTTTCGAGTCGTCAATCCCCTCAATCAAAAGACCGGGGGGCAAAATCACCGCTGCGGCGAACACATCCCCCGCAAGAGGACCCCGCCCCGCTTCATCCACCCCCGCAATATTTTCATACCCCATGCCCAGCAGCGCCTTTTCTATGCTTAGCATGAGGTCAAGCCTTTTTATTTCTGTATCATTCATTTGCTATCATTTTTGTCCGGAAACACCTTGCGAAGCACAATTATTGCCAAATAAAAAAGTATTAAAACCAAGAACACTCCCGCAAGACCATAGCCCATCAGCATTAATCCACGTGTTAAATCAGTCATATTATTTTCTCCTATCTATTTCTATATCAGCTTTTCAAGCCACGGAACCAGTGCCAAAACCAAACCGCCCGCAACAATTGAGCCGAGCTGCCCTGAAACGTTTGCGCTTACCGCAGGCATAAGTATAAAGTTATGCGGGTCCTCATCCTTCGCCATTTTTTGAATTATTCTGGCGGACATGGGGAATGCGGAAATACCGGCCGCTCCAATCATGGGATTTATTTTCTCCTTTGAGAAAAGGTTTAGGAATTTTGCAAAAAGCACCCCGCCCGCTGTGTCAAACACAAATGCTACAAGACCCAAAAGCAGAATGATTATCGTGTGAAACTGCAAGAACTGGTCATGCCGCATTGTTCCGCCGATTGTAATACCCAAAAGCAGGGTAACAATATTTGAAAGCTCGTTTTGCGCCGCTTTTGACAGCCGCTCCAAAACCCCGCATTCCCTTATAAGGTTTCCGAACATTAAAAGCCCAACAAGCGAAGCGGATGAAGGCGCTACAATGCCGGCAATAAGGGTAATTGCAATGGGGAAAATAATTTTAACTGCTTTTGAAATTTTTACTTCTTCATATTCCATTCTAATCGTGCGCTCTTTTTTACTGGTAAGCGCCTTTATAACAGGGGGTTGGATAATGGGCACAAGTGCCATATAGGAATATGCCGCAACGGTAATGGGTCCTATTAGGTTTTGGGCAAACTTTGACGCCACCACGATTGAAGTTGGTCCGTCCGCCGCCCCTATAATACCTATTGTGGCGCTTTCCCTAAGCGAAAAATCAATACCCGGTACATATTCGCTTAAAAGGAGAGCCGCCATAACCGTAAAGAATATTCCAAACTGCGCCGCAGCCCCGAAGAAAATCATTTTCGGGTTTTTAAAAAGTGGCGTAAAATCACACATTGCACCCACGCCCACAAAAATTAAAATAGGGAACATTTCGGTTAAAATACCTGATTGGTAAAAAATTTGAAGTATTCCCGCATGCCCGTCAGCCTCCCAAACCGTTGACAGGGGCAGGTTTACCAAAATCGCGCCAAACCCAATTGGCAAAAGCAGCATGGGCTCATAATCCTTTTTAACCGCCAGATAAATTAAAACCCCGCCTATAATATACATGATAATATGCTGCCATGTTACGTTTTGCACCCCGCTTAAAATTTCTCCGAACTCCATAAAAACTTCCTCCTAAAAATTTTATGCCCTTCCCCTTTTCTTCAGTATAAGCCATCCTGCAAGAAGGGATGCGGCGCCCGCCGCCAGATAATATGAGAACACCCCTGCACTGCCCATATATTCGACAGCCAAGATGTTACCCGCATTAAAGAAAATATGTACCAGTATCACAATATAAACAGACCCGCTTTTTTTGTAGATATAACCGAGGGCAAAACCTACCACACCCGCATATACAGCCTGAATAGGATTGCCATGAACCGCCCCGAACACCACCGCATGGATAAGGTTTGCCCAGAAAAAACTAAACGAATGGGCAAGCTCCCCTAAAATCACCACACGATAGATAAGCTCTTCAAAAATAGGTCCTAAAATGCCAATGGCAATCAGCAAAAACCATATATTCCCTTCCATCACCGTGTTCATAATGCCGTTGTAATCAGGAATAAACCTTAAAAACACGGGGAGCGATATTATTATAGTTGATACCACAAACAAACCAAATGCCAAAAATGCCGATGCCGCCACATCCGAAAACCCCATTTTAGCTGTATGTAAATACCGTGAAAGCTTTATACGGCGGGATTTTATTATAACCCAAAAAAACAAAAGTGCCAAGGCGGATGATAACAATGTCACGGTTACGGGGTTTAGATTTTGCGTTTCAAGCCCCCGCAGGAAAACCTCTAAAATTTCACCTGATTCAACCGTTTTTTCAAAATAGCCTCTCACGGCATAAAGCAATGGTCTTGCTATCGTAACCAAAATATTTGCCGCCATACTTACCGCAAGGTAAATAAATACATATAAAAGGCTTTCAGCTTTTTTTGCCATACCCTTCTCCCTAATATCCTATGTCCCTGATAAGCTCTTTCAGCGTTTGTGCGGATTTTTGCAGTTCCCTTGTTTCATTGTCGTTTAAGGGCACTTCAATCAAACCCTGTGCGCCGCCGGAATTTATTATAGCCGGCAGACTCAGTGCCACATCATTTATCCCGTACTGCCCCGACAAAATGCTTGAAACCGTAAGGATTGAATTTTCGTTGTTTACAAGTGCCTCAAAAATCCTGTTCACCCCTAAGGCAACCGCATAATATGTCGCCCCTTTTTTATTTATTATGTCATATGCGGCATTTTTCACGTCAAGCGCTATCTTTTCCCTGTTTTGCCCGCCAGTACATCTTCCGCATTTGGCGCAAAACTCATCAATACTCATCCCCGCAATAGTAACCGTACTCCACGCTATCATTTCACTGTCACCATGCTCCCCTAAAACATAGCTGTGGATATTCCTCGCATCAATCCCCGTGTCACGGCTTAGCATATATTTAAGTCTTGATGTGTCAAGCACCGTGCCCGAGCCTATTACCTGTTTCTCGGGCAGCCCCGAAATCTTTGCGGTGATATATGTCAGCACATCAACGGGATTTGTCACAACTAAAAGTATAACACTTTTTTTGCAGTACTTAGTAATCTCCCCCACTATATTTTCAAACACATCGGCATTTCTTTTTAAAAGGTCATGCCTTGTTTCCCCGGGTCTTTGCCCAACACCTGCGGTGATGGCAATTATATCCGCATCCTTACAATCCGAATAATCCCCCGCATACACTTTAACCGGTCCCACAAAAGACACCCCGTGCATCATATCAAGAGCATCACCCTCAGCCTTGTTACGGTCTATATCAACTATAACAATTTCCGAGAACAACCCTCCAAGCATTGCCGTGTACGCCGTGGTGGAACCTACAAACCCGCTACCTACAACAACCAGCTTTTCCTGTTGCATCGCACACTTCCTCTCTATCTGTATCCACAATACATTTTACGGGACATTTTGCTACACATGCGCCGCAGTTTGTGCATTTGTCGGGGTCAATCTCCGCAATGTTATTTAAAACCGTAATCGCCCCGTATTCACAAACCTT
>CAZNYY010000219.1:0-4676 GCA_964577335.1 uncultured Oscillospiraceae bacterium
TGAAGGACGGGGCGGCGCCCTGCCCGCAATGCACGTTTTGTCAAACGGCACATATTCGCTTCTTGTAGACCAAAGGGGCGGCGGTGTCAGTTCATTTGAGGACATACGTCTGAACAGGTTTAAGCCCGACCCCGTAGCCGAGGGCAACGGCCATGTAATTTTGGTAAAAAACACATCCTCCGGCAAGATTAGAAGTGCCTACGGGGGGCGGGCGGTGTTCTCGCACCACATGGCGGAGTTTACGGGCGAGGAGAACGGCATTGAAAGCAATTTGAAAATATGCGTGTCCCCCGAGGACAGTGCGGAAATACGCAGACTGACGGTTATAAATAAAACGGGGCGGCGGAGGGTGCTTGAAATAACGTCTTATCTTGAGGTTTCCTTGGCGACATATGCGGCGGAAAGCTCCCACGGGGCATTTTCAAACCTCTTTGTAAGAACTGATATAAGGGACGGCGTGATGTATGCCGAGCGCCGTCCAAGGGAGAGCAGTGACAAGCCCTATGTGGCATATCTAACCGCCTTTGCGGAAGGGGAAACTGAAGGGGATTTTCAGTTTGAAACCGACAGGGCACGCTTTTTGGGCAGGGGAAGAACCATTAAAAATGCGAAATCTTTAGATGGCGGAGAGATACTGACGGGCAGTTCCGGCAGTGTTTTAGACCCGTGTTTTGCGGCAAGAATTCGCCTTGTTGTCGAAAACGGGGAAAGCGCCTCGGTAAGCTTTATTTCGGGTATTGCCGAAACATGGGCGAAAGCGGAGAGGATTGCAAAGGTACACAAAGGAAAAAGCACGGGGGCGGAGTATTTTGAAGAGGCTTTCAGGCGTTCAATGTCCGAAGGGCAGTATTTGGAGCTTAAGGAAAACGAGGAATCGGCATTTTTGCATGCCCTGCCATATTTAATTTACGGCGGACACCCGTCGCCCGAGTCGATTGAAGGAATACAGGAAAATAAATGCCCGTTTACGGAGCTTTGGAAAACAGGAATTTCAGGGGATTTGCCCATTGTTACCCTTAGGATTAGCGAGGAATCGGACGAGGCGGTGTTATCAGAAGTTTTGCGGGCGCATGAATACTGGAGAATGAAGGGAACCGCAACAGACCTTGCGGTTATATGTGACGAACCCGCCGGGTACAGTTCACCACTTTTGGAGATGACAAGGGAGAAAATTGCCGCATCCCATGCGAGGGATTTGCAGGCCGCCAGAGGCGGAGTTTTTGTGTTCGCAGGTCAGGATTTGGCGATAGAGGACAGGCGGATACTGCTTGCCCTGTCAAAGCTGTATATTGATGCGGCAAAGGGCGGCATTTCACAAGTGCCCATGTACCCCGAAAGAGCGGAAAAACAAGAAATTGAAAGAGTGCCTCAAAATGACGGAGCATATGATATAAATCTTGAAAACTTCAACGGTTACGGCGGGTTTGACACAGAGAAGAACGAGTACGTTATAATACAGCGCCAAAACGGGGAAACGCCAGCGCCATGGATAAATGTAATTGCAAACCCTGATTTTGGGTTTTTGGCGGGGGAATCGGGCGGCGGCTACACATGGAGTAAAAACAGCCGTGAAAACAGACTAACCATGTGGAACAACGACCCTGTAAGCGACCCGCCCTCCGAGTTTTTGACAATAAGCGAAAACGGTGACGAATGGTCACCTTCGGCTGTGTTTTTCGAGGAGGGTATGTACTACACCCACCACGGTATGGGGTATACCCGATATGTGCGAAACACAAGGGATATTGAGCATGAGGCGCTAATGTTTGTGCCCGTGGGTGACAGGGTGAAGGCTGTTCGCCTGCGGCTTAGAAATAATGCCAAAAATGACAGGACACTGAAAACTTCATATACTCTTGCCCCTGTTATGGGAAGTGATATCTACACGCAAACGGGAAGACTGCGTGCGGGATATGCTGCCGAAGGTGTGCTGACGGTGCAAAACGCTTTTACCGTTACGGGGGAAATGATGTTTATAACCTCAGGCGGCGGCGGAAAATGTGATATAATCGACCGCAGGGCGGGGGTGCGCCGTGAAGATACGGCAGGGTTTGATATGCAGGTTTCTGTGTGTGAAGATGTTTTGGTGCCTGCGGGCGGCTCGGCAGAGGTATGGTTTTTCATAGGTGCGGGTGACACGGCGGAGAACTGCGCCGCGCTTGCCGAAAAATACAAAAACCGAAAGACTGCAGAGGGCGAATACCGAAACGCGGTTGATTACTGGAAGGAAGTAACGGGTTCGATAAAGGTTAAAACCCCGTCAAGTGCTGCGGATATAATGCTTAATTCATGGCTGCTGTATCAAACTCTTGGGTGCAGGATTTACGGAAGAACAGCATTCTACCAGTCGGGCGGTGCATACGGATTTCGTGACCAGTTGCAGGATGTTCTTGCACTTATGTATTCAAAGCCCGAGCTTGCAAAAAAACAAATCATCCTCCATGCAGAGCATCAATTTACGGAGGGTGATGTTTTACACTGGTGGCACGAGGCGGAGGACGGCGGCATGGACAGGGGGGTTCGTACCCGTTTTTCAGACGACAGATTATGGCTGTGCTTTACTGTGATTGACTATATAAATATAACGGGTGACAAGAGTATACTTGATGAACAGGCACATTATTTGTCCGACGCACCTTTGGCGGAGGACGAGCATGAGCGTTACTCCGTAGTGCGGGGAACAGCCGAGGCGGGCAGCATATACGAGCATTGTTTGAAGGCGATTGACGTTTCGCTTAAAATGGGACCGCATTCCCTCCCTGTCATGGGCGGCGGTGACTGGAACGACGGCATGAACAATATCGGCAAAAACGGCTACGGGGAAAGTGTATGGCTTGCATGGTTTATAAAATATATTCTTGATAGATTTGCCCCCCTTTGTGAAGAGAGGGGCGACACCCAAAAAGCACAGGACTACCGCCGTGAAGCATTGACACTCTCTGAAGCGGCGGAGCAGGAGGCGTGGGACGGAAACTGGTACAAGCGTGCGTTTTTTGATGACGGAACACCCATAGGCTCATACCAAAACAGCGAATGTGCAATCGACTCTATCAGCCAGTCATGGGCGGTAATATCGGGCGGTGCAAAGAAAACAAGGGCAAAAACCGCCATGCAATCGGTTTACGACCTTTTGTACGATAAAACACATGGCTTAATAAAGCTTTTAACACCGCCCTTTGACAAGGGACCTCAAAACCCCGGGTATATAAAAAGTTATCTGCCGGGTGTGCGTGAAAACGGAGGACAGTACACCCACGCCGCCATATGGACTGCTGTTGCCTTTGCGGTGATGGGCGACGGGGATAGGGCTTGCGAGCTGTTTGAAATTTTAAACCCGATAAACCATTCAAAAACCCCGCTTTTGGCGAATGTTTATAAGGTGGAGCCGTATGTAATGGCGGCGGATATTTATTCGGTATGCCCCCATGAGGGCAGGGGTGGATGGACTTGGTACACGGGTGCATCGGCATGGATGTACAGGCTGGGGATTGAGCATATTCTGGGCTTTAAAAAGAGGGGTGACACGGTGACAATCCAGCCGGAGCTATGCCGTGACTGGACGGAGTATCAGCTTGAATATAAATATCTTGACACGGTTTATGTATTCAATGTAAAGAGAACGGGAGAAAAAAGCCAAAATGAGTTTAAACTTGTAAACGATAAAGGACGGCATGAAATAGAAGTTACAATATAAGTAGGGGGAACCGTTACGGTTCCCCCCTTTGTTTAATAGGCAAATATACAGCGTTATGCCTGTGGGTGCAACCCGCCTTCTTGTTATATCAGTTGTTTAATCTTAGGTTACCGTGCCAAAAAACTGTATTTGCCGCCAAATTATACAGCGTTATGCCTGCGGGTGCAACCCGCCAAAATAAAATGTTGATTTTTTCCCCCTCATCTGTTATTATATACAGTGTCGCATACTGTACATATAGGCGACCATATTAATTGCAAACATTAAAAACAAAGGTTTGCAACACTGGAGGACCGTGATGAGAGTATCAAAATTATTAATGCCGACTTTAAGGGAAGTTCCGGCGGAAGCGGAAATTTCAAGCCATAAACTAATGCTGCGTGCCGCACTTATCAGAAAACTTGCGGCGGGCGTTTATTCCTATCTGCCACTGGGGCTTCGTTCCTTAAAAAAGGTTGAAAACATCATAAGAGAGGAAATGGATCGTGCGGGAGCGCAGGAACTTTTGATGAGTGCCCTGCTGCCGGCGGAATATTACCAATCCTCCGGAAGGTGGGAGGTTTTTGGGCCGGAAATGTTTCGGCTAAAAGACAGGCATGACCGTGATTTTTGCCTGGGTCCCACCCACGAAGAAATTTTCACACAGACAGTTGTAAACGATGTTCATTCATATAAACAACTACCCATGACACTGTATCAGGTACAAACAAAATACCGTGACGAGAGAAGACCGAGGTTTGGGGTTATGCGCAGCCGTGAATTTATAATGAAAGATGCGTACAGCTTTGATAACAGTGAGGCTGGACTTGATGAATCGTACGAAAAAATGTACAACGCCTATTGCCGTATTTTTGACAGGCTGGGGCTTGACTATATAATTGTGGATGCCGATTCAGGCGCGATGGGCGGTTCCGGCTCACAGGAGTTTATGGTTAAATCGGATGTGGGGGAGGACACAATAGCACATTGTGTGGCTTGCGGG
>CAZNYY010000220.1:0-4602 GCA_964577335.1 uncultured Oscillospiraceae bacterium
ATTTTTTTACCACCTTGTAATTTATGCAGGAGGTGATAATCATTGCGGCATAGCCCAGGGCAGTCCACATAAGCTGCCGCCTTATAACGTGAAACTGGTCCCCCTCCCTGTAAAAAGAGGTGGGTGCGCTTGCGCTGAACACCATTACAAGCCCAAATGCTATCATTATTGACATTATTGTAAGGAGACTTATATCAATGCCTTTTCTTTTGTCAGCTTTTACCCTACCCATCAGCTCACCCCCAAGGTCTTTTATATGAATATCATTCCAAGATATGCCGCCCCCGCAAACACTATACTTGCGAAAACAAAAAGTGCAACTATGCCACTTTCAGAAAATCCAAGCATTACAAAATGGTGATGAATGGGACTCATCCGAAAAATTCTTTTCCCCGTCAATTTAAATGATGCAACCTGTAAAATTACCGATATTGCCTCAATCATAAAAACCGCACCCGCAATTATAAAGAAAATTTCAAGCCCCAATATTATGGAAACAGCCGATACAAAGCCCCCCAAAAAAAGAGAACCCGTATCCCCCATAAAAACCTTTGCAGGGTATAAATTGTAAATTAAAAAACCCGCAAGAGAGCCTATTACCGCCATGCACAAAACAGTTATTCCCTCCGCCCCCATGTGGCTTGCCGCAGCGGCAAAAAACACCGCCGAAATAATTGTTACGCTTGATGCAAGCCCGTCAAGCCCGTCTGTCAGGTTGACACTGTTTACGGTAAATGTCATAAAAATTACCGCCAAAGGGATAAACCACATACCAAGGTTTAAATATCCGGACGAAAAGGGTATCATAACATCCCCTGCAATACCGGTGTACAGTGCATACAAAACAAATGCTGTTGACACCAAAAGCTGTGACGACAATTTTTGCATAACGGTAAGCCCGAGGTTTCGTTTTTTAACTATTATTATATAATCGTCCGCAAAACCTATGGCCCCAAAAGCCAATGCACATATAAGCACCGCCGCCACATCCCTCTCACGGGTGACAAAAAGCACCGCCGCCACAGTAGCTGGGATGAATATAAGCCCACCCATTGTGGGTGTTCCGCTTTTCTTTTTGTGCCATCCAGGGCCTTCTTCCCGAATACTTTGTCCAAATTTAAGACGTCTTAAAAGCGGAATCATTACGGCACCCAAAACTGCTGATATGACCGCCGCAATAATAGCTGTTTCTGCATAGCCCATATATAATCACCCCATAAATTCTTCGTATATTTCTTCCATCTTCATACCTCTGGAACCTTTTATAAGCACATAATCTCCGTCCTTTAAAAAGCCTTTTAGGTACTCTGCGGCATCTTGATTATTATCAAAGCCGTGTATACATTCAAGCCCCAAAGCCCTCGCTGCCTCCGCCGTATAATGTGAAAGCCGCCCCACCGTTACAAGAGCGTCAATCCCCTTTGAATAAACCATTTCACCGATTTTTTGGTGGCTTTCCTTTGCGTATTCACCAAGTTCAAGCATATCACCCAAAACCGCAATTTTTCGCCCTCTGCTTTCACTTAAAACCTCAAGCGCCGCCGAGGTGGAATGGGGGCTTGCATTATAATAGTCACAAATAATATGCACTCCCTCTTTTGTTGTTACAATGCTTTGCCTAATACCGTCGGTTTTAAAATTTTCAATGCCCGCCGCCGCATCACTTATTGGCACTCCGCACTCATGTGCCGTGGCAATCGCCGCCAGTGCATTGTAAATATTGTGTTTCCCCGCCACAGGCAGACGCACTCCCCGCCCCATAATTTCAAAATATTCGCCACTTACATTCTCCGCCCTGTATTCGCATTCATTTTCAATGCCGAAGAACACGGTTTTAAAGCCCGTATCACGAACACTTTTTAGATACGGGTCATCTGCATTTAAAATAAGTGTTCCGTTTTTGTCAAGCCCGTCCAAAACTTCAAGCTTTGCCAAAAGTATGTTTTCTTCGGTTTTTAAATGCTCAATATGGTTTAAGCCGATATTTGTAATCACCGCCACTGTAGGACACGCCGCCTTTGCAAGGCGTGAAATTTCCCCCCTTGCACTCATCCCCATTTCAACCACTGCGGCGGTATGCTCCTCCCCTAAATTAAACAGGGTTATGGGCAGTCCTATTTCGTTGTTGAGGTTTCTTTTGGTTTTATGTGTATTGTATTTTTGTGACAGGGCACAAAAAAGCATTTCCTTTGTTGTGGTTTTCCCGGCACTTCCGGTAATCCCGACCACGGGTATGTCAAACCTTCGCCGCCAATTTCTTGCAAGCTCCAGCATCATACGTCCCGTATTTTCAACAACCACAGCCGCCTGCCCTTTAGAAACCGCAATGTCACGGCTTACAAGGGCAATATTTGCTCCCCTCTCGAGGGCATCCTCCGCAAAATTGTTCCCGTCAAATCTATCCCCTAAAATTGCCACAAAAAGACTGCCGGGCAAAATTTCTCTGCTGTCGGTGCAAACCCCGTGTGCCAAAACATTTTTTCCGCCTAAAAGCTTGCCGCCTATTGCCTTTTGTATGTCAAGCGCAGTCATATTAAACAAAAAAATCACTCCCCGTCATGTTGCAGCTCCTTAAATATTTCTTTCACAATTTTTTTCTCGTCAAAATCTATGGTTTTGTCCGCAAGTATCTGATATGTTTCATGCCCTTTTCCGGCAAGTATTATGGCATCCCCCGCACGGGCAGATTGCATTGCGCTTTTTATTGCCTCTCTCCTGTTTACAATGGAGGTGTAGCGCTCCTCCATCCCCCCCATACCATGGAGTATGTCGGCCATAATCCTCTCGGGGTCCTCACTCCTTGGGTTGTCGCTTGTAACAACACAAAAATCCGAAAGGGTAGCGGCAATTTTGCCCATCTTGGGTCTTTTTTCACGGTCACGGTCCCCTCCGCATCCGAACAGGGTTATAATTCTGCCTTTTGCAAAGTCCCTAACGGTTTTAATAATATTTTCAAGCCCGTCGGGGGTATGTGCATAGTCAATAATAACCGTGTAGGGTGCAGGCAGTGCCACCACCTCCGCACGTCCTCTGACACCTTTTGCAAGCAGAAGCCCTTTTATAATGTCCCCCATGTCAATTCCCGCAGCATGACATGCACACGCCGCCGCCAAGGCATTGTAAACCGAAAACATACCCGGAATACCAAGCCTCACATCATGTGTTTTGCCTTTTTCGTCCATGGTGAAAATAACCCCACGCTCGCTGAGGCGAATATTTTTAGCACGGTAATCACATTTATTTTCAATGCCGTACGTCAAAATAGGACAGACAGCCTGTGCCGTTATTTCTACAGCATATTTGTCATCCGCATTTATAACCGCAGTTTTACACATGGAAAACAGCCTTGCCTTTGCGTTTAAATAGTTTTCCATACTTCCGTGAAAATCCAAATGGTCCTGTGTGAGGTTTGTAAATACCCCCACCTCAAAATTAATTCCCCATGTTCTGTAAAGTTCCAGAGAATGCGAGGACACCTCCATCACAACATGGGTAACCCCCGTCCGCTCCATATCAGAAAGCATTTTATGAAGTTCAAGCGACTCGGGCGTGGTGCGTTGCGCCGCCATGGTTTCATTGCCTATCATATTTTGGTTTGTGCCGATAAGCCCTGTTTTGTAGCCTAAAAGATCAAAAATCTGTTTTATTAAAAAAGTTGTTGTTGTTTTTCCGTTAGTGCCCGTAACGCCGATTATTTTAAGACGGTCGGCACTTCTTTTATAAAACCTGCCCGCCGCCGCCGCAAGCGCTTTTCTTGTGTTTTTTGTTTTTATGGCAACAACCCCCGGGTCACCCTCAAAATGCTCCGCCATCACCGCCGCCGCACCCCTCTTAACTGCCTCGCCTATATATTTATGCCCGTCTGTTTTGTACCCTTTGATTGCAACAAAAAGCGAGCCGGGTTTAACATGGCGTGAATCATATTCCACACTTGAAATTGTAATATTTTCTCCGTTTATTTCATGCTCAATATCCTGTAATAAATTGCCAAGTTTCATAAAAACCCTTCCTTCCGGTGCCAAATAATACGATTATTCCATTCCCGCATACCTAAATTCAACATAAACTATTGACCCCGCCATAGTTTCTGTTCCTGCGGGAGGCTCCTGTCTTACAGACCTTGTGACCCCCTGCGTGTCTGTTTTTCCCGGTCCCGTTATTTTAAAGTTAAGTCCTGCATTTGTAAGCGCCTGGTTTGTTTCCAAAACTGAAAGTCCGCCTATATCGGGCACTATAACCTTTTGGTCCTCCATTGAATCATCCGTATACAATATGCATACAGAGCCTTTTGAAAGCCCTATCCCGGGCTTTGGCGTTTGGTCCAAAACGCTCTCTCCGCTGCCTATTACCTGATATTTAAATCCTTCGGAAACAAGCCCCTTTTTCGCTTCGTCAACACTTTTCCCTCTTACCTCCGGCATTATTATGTCACTTGTTTCAAGTTCGTCGGATTTATACTGGGGTTCAACCCCCATGTATCGGAGTGAGTCCTCCATAATATTCCCCACAACGGGTGCCGCAATTACACCGCCGTAATACTCAGGTCCGCGGGGATTGTCAAGCATTACAATTACGGCAATTTTCGGGTCGTCCGCAGGGGCA
>CAZNYY010000221.1:0-4571 GCA_964577335.1 uncultured Oscillospiraceae bacterium
TTGTGTCAAGAATTTTTTTGACTTTTTGAATTCCCTCTGAAAACCTAAGCTGAGAAATAACCGTACCCAAAACCTTGTTCTCATTTGCCGCATTTATTATACTTTCACAATCCGCCTCGTTTAAAGCCATGGGTTTTTCTATAATAAAATGCTTTTTTCTTCGTGATGCTTCGATTGCAAACTTTGCATGCAAGCCGCTTGGAGTGCAAATACAAACAACATCAACATCTTCACATTCGAGCAATTTATCATTGTTTTCAAAGGCATATGTATTATGATTTTGGGCAAATTTCACGGCAGCATCTTTTCTGTCGGACGATACTCCCACAAGCTTCGCGTTATTGATACCCGCAATTGCCTTGGCATGAGTTTCGGAAACCGAACCGCAGCCAATAATCGCAAATCCTAATTTTTTGTTCATTGTTCACTCCTAAATCTATATTTTGGGCATATGAACTTTCACTTCTATGCCTTTTTTATATGATTTTTCTACAGCATTTAAATAGAAAACGGGTTTAATCAGTTCTTCAAGACTTATGTTGCTCTTACCCGTCCTTAACATCTCTACAAAAAGTTTTGCTTCATGCCTGAATGTCATGGAAAAATCTATGGGGCGGGAAAAATTTTGTTCACGGGTAAAGACTATCCCGTGATATGATGCATAACTATTGTCCATAAAATGGTTGGTAACAATATAATCATCATATTTTACCGCTGCGGTTACATTGCCGTTATTTTCAAAAGCCATAACAGAGCTGGGGTCATATCCAAATATAGTCATACTCATTTCGGCAAGATGTGAGGAGTAAAAATAAAACCCTCCATATTCATTATTCATGCTAAGAGGAGCGGAAACCATACCGCCTTGCACCTGCTTACTTTTAACCATGTTTTGAAGAATTAAAATATCATAAGCATATTTAAGGGCGGAACCACCACAAATAGGCACATTATGTTGTTTGGCAAGCCTTGCAACAGACAGCGCCTCGTCGGAATGGTTGGCAATGGGTTTGTCAATAAAAACGGGAATTTTAGCTTTGATAAGAGGTTCTGCCGCGCCTGCATGGTATTTGCCGTCCCGTGAGGTTATCATAACCGCATCAACTTTTCCTATCATGTCCTCGGGTTTTTCGGCAATAAATTCTATATTGTACTTCTCCGAAACCTCCAGATTTTTATCTTCATATTGTCCGCCGACTGCTACAACCTTACAACCAAAATCCTTTTCTTCCTCAAAAATCGTTGCAAAAGTATCCGCGTGAGAGTTTTCGCTGCCCCAAATACCTATTTTATACATTTAACTTCACTCCGTTTCAATTTATTATATAATAGTGTAACAAAAACTTCGCACAAGTTCTTCGCATATTAATTTAAAACATTAGCGGATTTGCTTTAAAATTAAGTAATATCCCTATTGCATTCTGCTTTTCTTTCTGTACCGTGAGGGTGTCATATTCATATACTGCTTAAACGCACGATTAAAATGATTGATATTGTGATACCCCACATCCATAGCTATTTCTATGATTTTGCTATCGGTTTCCCTCAGCTTTTGCAGTGCGTGCGCCATACGGATTGAAGTTAAATATTCGCCAAAAGTTTTTGATGTGAAATACTTAAACAAATAGTTAAACTGTGACGGCGACAGAAAAAAGTTTTTCGCTACCTGAGCGTGCCTTAGCGGTTCCTTATAATTTTCGTTAATATAATTTATGGCATTTAATATGCTTTCCTTTTTACTTGCATAAATCCCCGTATCATCGGTTCCGCTCACATAGTTTGTAAATTCCCGTCCGACAATAATTAAAAGATTAAGAAGGAGAGTTTTTATCATAAGCTCAAAACCCGACCTTCTCTGCGCCATCTCAAGTAAAGCCTCGTTTAAAATCCTTTCAACCTCAATTTGAAGTGCGCCCGACAAATTGAACCTTGGTTTCACCAATTTACTTTCAACTAAAAACGGGCTTATGTACGCAAAATCCCAAAATACCTCCGCAGAATCTATGGTCGTAAAGTTTTGGTTTATAAAATCAGGTATAAACTCAAATTCAATAATCTCTGCCTCGGCTTCTTCTTTCTTAATTATACGATGCTCCACCATGGGCGGAATTATAAAAATATCTCCTTTATATATGTCAAAGTGCTGACCATTTATATAATGAGATGCACAGCCTTGAGAAACATAATTTATTTGTATATATTTATGGGCATGTAAAATTGAATTTTTGCCGGAAAGATTGTAGCGCAGTATAGAAAAGCCAAGGCTTCCTCCGCTATGTTCATCCATATCGAAAACAACTTTATAATCATTCATTCTTATCACCCTATACACTGCCATTTTTACGAGGAAGGTTTCAGCATGCCAACTTTGTCGGCACGCTGAAACCGGTCAGGCTATACCCTTTGGCTATTTAATGGTATTTATCAAGCTGGGTCTGTCATCGTTTAAAACAATGCTATATATGAAGGTATCCAACACCGGCTGAAGCTTGGGCTCGTTCACTTGCGTATATTTAAGTGCCTCGTACCAAAGCTCCTTTGCTTCCTCGTCTTTGTTCTCGCCCAAAAACCAAACGGCCTTTGACAGGGGAGAATAAATGTTTGCATGGTGCCCTAAATACTCCCATGACTGCTTTATATGCCCGGTAGCAGCTGCGATATTTTCAGCAATAACCTGTCTGAATTCTTCAATTAAATCATATGCCTTTTTGTATTCCAAAAGCTGTGGCCTTGAAACCTCCTTACGCCCGCGCAAAACACTCATGTCATAAATACCGCTCAAAGCCGAAAGATAATCAATGACTTTTTGCGAAGTCCCTCCGAATGTTGCATCAAAAAGGCGCTTGGTCAGTGTGTCAAAATCAGCATTCTTGTTCCAAAGCGTCTGTCCCAGTACATACATGGGCAATGCGGACGGCATAAACACACGCTGCACCTGACAACTGACAATGCCGTTCAAGCCAAGCTCACTCAAGGCTTTGGTGTCCTCGTACAAGGTTTTTGAAATTCTCATTCCGCCTGCATCAACAGCAAAATCCCACATCAGATGGTAGTCAAAATCAAAGCTGTCACCCTCGAAGGTCTCCTGCCACCCCTCAAGATATTGAAGTGATTCCTCCGTGGTTGGACGGTTGAAGTTGTTGCCGTTATACTCGGGCAGTTCTATTTTATGCTCCAGCTTTTTCATCGGCTCGGTATATGAACGGGTAATCGGTGCAAACATAAGTACAAACCGGTCTTGATTTTTCAGTTTTTGAGTGACGGGTGCATACAGGGTTTGATAGTAAGCAAGAAAAACAATTTTGCTGTCAATGCCTTTTTTGGTAAGCATTTCATCCAGCTCGTTCAAAAGCATTACATAATAATCTGAAACCCTAAGCTTTGAACACTCACTGCATTCGCAAATACTGTTTGTTGAGTCTCCAAGCCACAAGTGAAGATAATTAACATTCGGGTTTTCCTCGAGATACTTTATAATTTCAAGGTTCATAATATCCCTTGCCTTTTTTTGCGAGTAGCAAAGGTTTGTGTTTAGCGGTATACCTTTAAACCATTCACGGCGACCGTTAATCTCGGCAAGATAGCCCCTAACTTCATCCGAAGGTTCTTTTTCGGTTTCGTACCATCCCTCTGACGGTTCTCCGAAGGGTTCGCAGGTCCAGCCATGTCCGACTGCATGGTATAAAAGCCCTCTGCGGTAGATTTCCTGTCTTATTTCTTTTACATATTCCCCTATCTGCTCTTTTGTAAGCTCCTCTTTTTCAAAGTATGGGTTCCCGGTATGGGAAGAGTAACGCTCAAAAAAAGTAAATCCATCTCTAAACTGCATGAAATATGAATTAAAACCAACCTTGGGTGCCCAATCAACAATATCAAGAATATTCTGAAGGGTATTCGCCCCTTCAATGCAAACGCCGCGATGCCGATATGATGCGGCTTCGTGTATCTTCACGGAAATTGCAGATATATCTTTTTCAGGCAGACTGATACCACCCTCCCCGGGGCGTATCCACATAAAACCACATTCGGTCAGAAAACGATAAACCCCCAAAAGAACGCTTCTGGGATTAGAACCTGCAATTGTACCCTTGAGGGCGGTGACATCAATAAAAATCTCATCATCAAGTGCAGGGTTCTTGCCTGAGGGCTTCATTCCAAGCTCCTCAAACAGGCAAAGTTTGATATTTGCAGGGGCATTTGAAACCATGCCTAAATGCCTGCTCAGTTCACTTTCAGCATAACGGATAACTTTCATAATAATCTCCATTCCGCCGCCCCGCATCGGCATAAATTGTAATTAAAATACTCTTATCGCGGGGTAAGGAATGATAAGAGATTATTTCGCACATCGCCGTCTCGTCTGCGGACGAGAATTTCGGCGGTGCATTAGTATTCCAGACACCATTACTTAGGGTAAATTCTACTACAAATCTTTCCTATTAGCAAGTCTTTTAGACAAATAAGGGATTGGAATTCACCTTTCCCACTCATAAGGGTGGAATAAAACATGCTATATAAAAACTTTTTAAAAAATATGCAAAAAAGATATTGACAAAGTGTCGCGGTCGTGT
>CAZNYY010000222.1:0-4555 GCA_964577335.1 uncultured Oscillospiraceae bacterium
TATTATGTCAAATACCTCTTTGGAGCTTTGGCTTACCATGTAAACCGCTTCAAATTCTTTTGTACCGTCGGGGCACCGTTTTTCGATACCGATACCGTAGTAAGTAGGGATGGGGTTTGCAGGTTTTTCGTCCTTGATAGTGGATAGCAAATAGTAGGTAAGTGAAAATTCGCAAGCCTCGGTGCATACTTTTTTGGTGAACACAGGTAATTGAGTCATAAACATCCTCCTTGTATTTTATTTATGTGCAACAAATGTTGCACACCTATTACGGTAATATTATAATATTATTTGTACAAGATGACAATAGGGAAAAAACGCATATAGTGACAAAATTAAACTGGCAATATATGGATGAAAATTTCCCCATTTTTTCGTAAAAATAATGTTGCAATATGTCGAAAAGTTTACATTCTTCTTAAATTCCTAGAAAAAATTATCAAAAAAATATTACTGAAACTGATAAAAAAATTAGAAACAAGGTGCTTTGATTTTATCCGAACGCCGGATAGTGTGAACACAAGATATCGACGTCCGTATTTTGACGGATTTTCCGCCATACAGCGTTAAATTTTCTTGCCATAAATAAATTATGCCTTCGAAAATCTGCCTTGTCTGACAAAAAACCTGTTCAAAACCCGAACATTTCATCTTGTGTCCATACTATCTAATACAGGCAAATGTGGTAAATATTTTGCATTGAAAGCATACCCCTAAGTTGTTATAATTAGTTTGCAGGCTTTATAATAAGGAAAAGGATGATTGCAATGGTGGGGAAAATAATTAAGGCGTTTGAAAGCATATCTGTCGTGGCACGCAGGGTGATAAAAGGGGGGGTGTCCTCCGCCATCGTGCTAATGACTTTTGCCTGCTTCTATATAACAAGTCCTTCGAGAACACTCGGGGAGATATATTTGGCAAAAGGTCTTTGCACGGTTTCGGTAACAATTTTTGCAGAGGCTGTTGTACTTAGCCTTCTGGCTGAAATATTTGCCGCAAGGAGAGGTAAAAAAGAATAGGGGTATTGACATAATTGGGCGATACGCTTATAATATATTTAAATACTTATTTTAATTAGTGAAAAAAGATTTATGCTGTGCGCAGGCAAATTTATTATTGACCTGCGGACGAAAAAGACCTTATCAGCCCGCAGGTAAGGCAAAAAAGCTTATTCCACATCCAAAAGGAAAAACTTTTATGAAACAATTACTATCTTTGCGGGCAGAAAGGCTATGGATTTTAAATGGCAGAATTACGTTATAATCCGCTGACAAAGGACTGGGTAATGATAGCCTCGCACAGGCAGGCAAGACCGCAGATGCCCAAGGACTGGTGTCCGTTTTGCCCCGGCTCGGGGAAAGTGCCGGATGATTTTGAGGTGCTAAAGTACGACAATGATTTCCCGGCACTAAGCCAAAACCCGCCTGCGCCGGACGATGTTGCCACAGGTCTTTATAAAACCGAACCCGCTTATGGAAAATGCGAAGTAATACTTTATTCAAAGGAGCATACCATAACCCTGCCCGAACTGTCACCGGCACATGTTAAAAAGCTAGTTGACCTTTGGTGTGACAGAACCTATGAACTGCAAAAGGACGAAAAAATTAAGTACATATTTATCTTTGAAAACCGGGGAGATGTGGTGGGGGTTACAATGCCCCATCCTCACGGGCAGATATATGGTTATCCCTTTATACCGAAAAAATTGGAATTGGAGCTTTCCTCATCAAAAGAGCATTACGAGCAAAATGGGAGATGCCTTTTCTGTGATATCATAGAAACTGAAACCGCATACGAAAAGAGAGTAATCAGCGAAAATGAAGATTTTATAACATTTTTGCCATTCTTCTCGGAATACCCTTATGGGCTTTATATTGCGTCAAAGAGCCATAAGCAGTATATAACGGATTTTAACGATAGAGAAAAAATTAATTTGGCAAACAGCATAAGGGAGGCGGCAGGCACGCTTGACAGCCTGTTTGGTTACGCCTTCCCGTATATGATGTGTATGTATCAGTCCCCTGTCAACTGCGGCGAACATGGTTACTATCATTTTCATATAGAGTTTTTCCCGCCGATGCGCTCGAAGGACAAGCAGAAGTTTAACGCCTCAAGCGAAACAGGGGCGTGGGCGCACTGTAATCCCACCGCTCCCGAGGAGAAGGCGGAGGAGCTTAGGGAGGCTTATAAAAGATTTGTCGGAGGAGAAAAGAGATGAATATTACACAGCTTAAGGATGAATTTATAAATAGGTTTGGCGAAGGAAATGCACCCATACGCTTTTTTACATCTCCGGGGCGGGTTAATTTGATAGGGGAACACACCGACTATAACGGCGGATATGTTTTACCCGCAGCGATAACCCTTGCAACAACTGTTGCCGTAAGGCAAAGAAATGACAATTTAATACGCCTTGCGGCGACTGATTTGGATGTTTTGGTTGAGGCGGATATAAATAAGATTGAAGAATACAAACAAATAGAGTGGGGCAACTACCAGCTTGGCGTGGTAAGTGAACTTCAAAAGGCGGGGTATGACATAACAGGTCTTGATATGCTTTATCATGACACCGTGCCGCATGGCAGCGGTCTTTCTTCTTCCGCCGCTATTGAGGTGGCAACGGCACTGTGCTTTGCAAGCTATTCAAACGAAAAAAATGGAGTTTTAGAACCGATTGATATGAAACAAATGGCGATAATAGGGCAAAAGGCGGAAAACAACTATGTGGGTGTTGCCTGCGGGATTATGGACCAGTTTGCATCCGCAATGGGAAAGCGAGACCATGCAGTGTTTTTGGATTGCAGTAATTTGTCTTACCGTATGATACCTATTTCCCTAAAAGATGAAAGCATAATTATTTCCAATACAAATAAAAAGCGCAGCCTTATTGTGTCCAAATACAATGAAAGGCGTGCTGAATGTGAAAAGGGTCTTGCAGCATTAAAAACGGTAATTAAGGATATAGATTTTCTTGCGGATGTTTGTGTTGAGGATTTTGAGAAACACAAGCATGTTATAGGTGACGAAACCATAATAAAACGTGTTGAGCATGTTGTGTATGAATGTGACAGGGTTAAAAGGTCTGCCGAGGCGCTTTCGGGTGGGGATATACTGCTGTTTGGCAAGCTAATGAACTTATCGCACACCTCGCTTAGGGATTTGTATGAGGTTACGGGGGATGAGCTTGACACGCTTGCAGATGCCGCATGGGGCGTGGAAGGGTGTATCGGTTCAAGAATGACGGGTGCGGGCTTTGGCGGCTGCACGGTGAGTATTGTAAAAAACTCCTGTATTGATGAGTTTAAAGAAAAGGTCAGCCGTTATTATGAAGAAAAAATGGGCTATGCCCCCTCATTTTATGTGACAAAGGCAGGGGACGGAGGACGGGAAATAAAGTAATTAAAAAAGGGGCAGTATAGTGTGATACTGCCCCTTTTTTATGATATAAATCTGGCAAAGTAAGCTCAAGTTTTTGGACTAACTTCCTTGAATTGTGTTAAAGTTTGTGGTATGATACCCGGGGTACAAATAAAACTTTTGGCATATTAAAATTTTAAGAAGGCAGGGGTTAATATGGTTGAACTAAATAACCGCAGTTATTTAAACAAAACTGCGGTTTCAAAGAGCGATATTGATGATGCTATTGGGCATGCTCTTAATAAACTTGAAGAGTTGATACCGAGATTTACCGATTCTTTCGCCTCGTATCCAAGAGAAGCCAGAGCCTTTAAATATGTGCAGGGGGATAATACCGATTGGGTAAACGGGATGCAAACGGGGCAATACTGGCTTGCCTACGAGATGACGGGGGAAAAGAAGTTTTTGGATGTTGCCAAAACGCATGTTGCAAGCTTTAAAGAAAGGCTTGAAAAAGGAATAAGACTTAACGACCATGATGTCGGTTTTCTTTATTCTCCATCCTGTGTTGCCGATTATTTGGTGACGGGCAGTGAGGAGTCTCGACAGATTGCCCTTGGTGCGGCGAAGGTACTGCTGGGTCACTTTTCCGAAAAGGGCGGTTTTATAATTCGTATGGGTGACGGGTCAGTGTATAAAGGTTACAGGGCAATTATTGATACAATGATGAACCTTCCGCTGCTATTTTGGGCATGGAAGGAAACGGGGGACGAAGCCTACCGCCGTGCGGCTGAAATTCATTATGAGACCACTATGAAATATCTCGTAAGAGACGATTTTTCCACATATCATCACTATCAATTTGACCCTGAGACGGGGGCGCCCGTCGAAGGCGTTACCTTACAGGGGAACAGAGATGAAAGCTGCTGGTCAAGAGGTCACGCATGGGGGGTTTACGGTTTTCCCCTTGCTTATTCGTATAATAAAGACGAAAAAATCCCGGATTATCATAAAAATTATACATATTATTTCTTAAATCAACTGCCTTCCGACCATATTCCCTACTGGGATTTTGATTTCGGAGAGGGTGACGATGAGCCGCGTGACAGTTCAGCCTCTGCAATTGCGGTATGCGGTCTTGACGAGATGTGCAAAATGCTGCCTGATGACGCTCCTCAAAAAGAGATATTTATAAACG
>CAZNYY010000223.1:0-4544 GCA_964577335.1 uncultured Oscillospiraceae bacterium
ATGGGCTTTCTCCCGCCGCTTGATGCCCCCCTTTTCGCCTCGGCAATCAGCCTGCTTTCGATAAGCTGTGCGGTGAGGTTTGACACGGTTGCAGGGGTAAGCCCCGTAATTTTAGCAATTTCCGTGCGTGATACAAGCCCCTTTTTTCTGATGGTATTTATAATAAGATTTGTGTTAATTTTTTTTATCAGGGAAAAACTGCCCACCATGTTTTTGTTCAAAATCTTTCTCCTTACTGTCTAAAAATCAAGCCCGCGCGTACAAGTTCCAATGCTTTTTGAAGCTGTGCATCTTCATCCTCGGTCAAAACACGCAAACTTTTTTCTGATGCCTCGGGCGACAGGTTCACCTTGTAGTCAGGCTGGATACCTATTTTGTTAATTGACACGCCCGACGGTGTGAAATAATGCGAAGTAGTAATTTTCAAAGCCCCTTCGCCCCTAAGCGGTATAATTTCCTGTACACTGCCCTTGCCGAAGGTGGTTCCCCCCACAAGCACCCCTGTACCGCTGTCCTTTATTGCCCCCGCCAAAATTTCCGATGCGGATGCGGAGTTTTCGTTTACCAAAACAACTATCGGCAGTTGAACCGAGCTTTTGCCGCTGTTGTAGTAATTTCTTTTTCCGTTTTTGTCCTCGGTGTAAACAATGTTGCCCTCTCCCATTAAAATGTCCGCAATTTCAACTACCGAGCGCAGCGTCCCCCCCGGATTGTCCCGCACATCAATTATAATTCCCTTTGCCCTCTCTTGGTCGATATGTGCCATCGCCTCCCTAAAATCAGCGGCGGTAGGCGTGTCAAAACCCGTAATTCTTATATAAAAAGCGTCGCCGTAATCGGCGTGTTTCACCGTTTCCATTTTAACTTTTGAGCGTGTAATATTCATGGTTATATACTCGTCGCCGCTCGGTCTGTACACGGTGATGTCCATTTCGGGGTTCTCCGCCCCCTCCTCGCTCATCCCCCTCATGTACCTTATGGCATCGACGTAATTTTCCGCCCCAACCTCCATCTCGTCAACCTTTATCAGCTTGTCGCCCGCCGCAATCCCCGCCAAATCCCCCGGCGAGCCTTCAAACACTGCCAAAACGGTAATTCTGCTGTCCTCGGGGTCAATATTAACCTCAATCCCAACCCCGCTGTATTCCCCTTCAATGCTTTCCATCAGCCCCGTGTAATCCTCCGCTGAGAGAAAAACCGAATACGGGTCATCAAGTGCCGCAAGCATTGCCATTGCCGAGTAGTTCAAAACCTCGTCCTCGTCAACTTCGCCTGCGTACTTGTTTTTTATAATCTGCAAAATTTGTTCTTCCCTCGTCCGTGGAAAAACATTCAGCAAACCCACGCATAGAAAAACCGTAGCCGTAAAAGTTGAAATAACGGCCAAAATTACCGCTCTTTTTTTCGTCAAAATATCCACTCCCGAAAATATACTCGTTTACAATTATATTCAAAACCTATCTTAAATATCCCATCGGGTCTGTGTCAACCCCGTTTACCAACACCTCAAAATGAAGATGCGGCCCTGTGGAGTTGCCTGTCGAGCCTGCCAAGGCAATTTTCTGCCCCCTTGTAACAGTTTGCCCCGCCGCCACTAAATTTGATGAATTGTGCGCATACAATGTCTGCAATCCCCCGCCGTGGTTTATAACTATGTAATTTCCGTAACCGCCGTTCCAGCCCGAGCGCATAACAGTGCCGCCCTCCGCCGCCACAATTGCGCCGCCGTAAGCCACGCCGATATCAATCCCCGTGTGTTTTTTCGTCCTGCCCTGTATGGGGTGCAGCCTGTTGCCGTAGGGGGATGTTATTGTAGATGTAGACGGGCACGGCCACAAAAGCCTTCCCCCCGTGTACTGTGCGGGAGGTGCGCTTTGCTGTGTTTGGGGTTTTGCAAGCTGTGCCTGAAGGTCACGTTTTAGGCTTTCTTCTTCACGGTCGTATTTGTCAATCATGTCGTTTGCGGTTTTTTCGTCCGATAAAAGTTTCTGCAGTGTCTGCTCTCTCGCCGCAAGACTTACTTGCAGTTCGTCCTGCTTCGCCTGCAAAAGTTCACGGTTTAAAACGGTTTTAGCCTTTTGATTTTCAACCTCCGCCTTGGAGTTTACGATAACCTCTTTTGCGTCCGCCATTTTTTGCAGTATTCCCCTGTCATGCTCCACAATCTGCTTTACAATTTCCGCTTTGTATAAAAGGTCAGAAAAGTTTTCCGCCGAGAATAACACATCAAGATGCGTTGCCGAGCCGTGAAAATACATCACCCTTGCCCTTGTTTTAAACTGGTCGTCATACTCAACTATTTCTTCTTCCGCGGCAGTAATTTCTTCTTCCAAAAGCACTATTTGTGTGTCGCTCTCCTCAATTTCCTGGTTAACCGCCAAAATTTCCCCGTTAATTGCGGTTACCGCCTTGTCAAGGCGCTCCTTGTCCGCCTCCGCCACCTTTTTTTCGCCCTGAATACCGTCAATTTTCTTTTGTGCTTCCGCCTTGTTTTTTTGTGCGGCGGTAATTTTTTTCTGTATTTCCTGCTGTGTTGCCGCGCGGACATTAATTAAAATCGGCAAAACGGTTATTGCCAGGTATGCCGCAAGTGCCACAAATGCGGTAATAACTATTAACCTTCTGTGTTTATTACTCATTTTTTCCTCCTCTTTACACATCCAAATGCCGGCTGACGGCAATAAGACTTCCAAGCGCCCCCATAACCCCGCCGAATGCGGTTATTGTAAGCACCACGGTTGACAGCATTTCACTCATGGGTTTTATTGTAAACACGTCCAAGAACGAGCCAAACGCACCGTACAGCGTGGTGTATCCTCCCACCACCGCCAAAATTGTGATGCCCGCCCCCACAAGTCCCACGATAATTCCCTCAATTATAAAGGGCCACCTTATAAACCAGTCCGTCGCCCCAACGTATTTCATTATGTGAATTTCCTTTTCCCTTGCGTGTACCGCAAGCTTTATGGTGTTTGATATAATAAACACCGCAATGGCAGACAAAATAATCATCGCATAAAAGCTTGCACTTCGCACCATGGATGTAAAGGACACAATTTTCTCCAAAATATCTTTTCTGTCAACAATTTCCGTAACTCCTTCAAAGCTTGACACTTCTTCAATCACCATGTCCGACTGGGTAATGTCAAAAAGCGTAATTTTAAGGGAATGTGGCATAAAATCAGGTTCAAGCCCGTCAAGCGCCGCGGCATCGTCCCTTAGCATTTCACGGTAATTTTCGTACGCCTCTTCCCTTGTTTCAACTGTTACATCATCAACATTTTGTACAAGCTTCACCTGCTCTGCCACTTCCCCCGCCTGCACCTCGGTGTACCCAAGGTCAATCACCGCCCGCACATCGCATTGCTGTTCTATTTGCCTTGTTATGTAGTTTATATTTATTGAAAAAAGCAGGAAAACCCCAAAAAGCAAAAGGCAACCCGTAACCGTGACCACCGACGCAAATGTCATAAGCCCGTTGTGCCAAATGCTTTTCAGCGCCTCCCCAAAATAATATTTAACTCCCCGTAACGCCAACGCTATACACGCCTTTCTGCTCATCACGCACAATGGAGCCCCTGTCAAGCGTGATTACACGTTTTTTCATGCTGTTGACAATTTTTTCGGCATGGGTCGCCATGAGGACTGTTGTTCCCCTCTTGTTAATGTCCTCTAAAATCGCCATAATTTCATTTGAATTGTCAACATCCAAATTCCCCGTAGGCTCGTCCGCAATTAAAAGACAGGGGTTGTTTGCAATTGCCCTTGCCATTGCAACCCTCTGCTGCTCCCCTCCCGACAACTGGTTTGGCAGCGCCCTTGCCTTGTGCGCCAAATTTACAAGGCTTAAAACATCGGGAATGCGCCTTCTCATCAGTTTTTTTGACGCGCCCACAATTTTCATTGCGAAAGCAACATTTTCGTAAACCGTTCTGTTTGGCAAAAGGCGAAAATCCTGAAAAACCACGCCTATACTGCGGCGCAGAAAGGGTATTTCAGGGCGTGACAGCTCCGAGATATTGTATCCGTTTACAATAACCCGCCCCTCTGTTGGCACTTCCTCGCACAAAAGCATCCTGATTATGGAGGATTTGCCCGACCCGCTGTGCCCCACCAAAAACACAAACTCTCCCTTGTCCACAAAAAAGCTTACGTCAACAAGTGCCACCGCCTTGTTGTCGGAATATATTTTTGAAACATGGTCAAATGAAATCATAGGAACTTCCTCATTTTTCTAAATTTTAATGGGATTTGACGTCAGATATTTTTTAACCATGCTTGCCACCTTAAAAATCACAGCATGTTCAAAAATCCTCAAATCAAGCCCTGTCAGCTTTTCAACCTTGTCCAGCCTGTACACAAGCGTGTTTCTGTGAACATATAATTGGCGTGACGTTTCTGAAACGTTCAAATTGTTCTCAAAAAATTTCTGTATAGTATACATTGTTTCCGAATTTAAGCTATCTATTGATTCTTATTTAAAAACTTCCGATAAACACAATTCGCAAAGCGTTGTGGGCAAATGGTAAATAAGCGGCCCAATG
>CAZNYY010000224.1:0-4543 GCA_964577335.1 uncultured Oscillospiraceae bacterium
GCGCCGCCGAAATTTTCGTCTGCGGACGAAACGGCGATGCGCATAAGTTCCATTTTACGCCCTATCCGCCCACGGTAAGGTGCGTGAGTTTTATTATTTATATTTTTGTGGGCAGAAAGGCTATGGAACTTAATATGAACTTTCAAAAATACAAAAAAGCGTACTACCCCGTACCAATCAAAAACCGCAAATGGCCCGATAACGAAATAACCAAGGCACCTATTTGGTGCAGCGTTGACCTGCGTGACGGCAATCAGGCACTTATAAACCCCATGAGCATAGAACAAAAACTTGATTTCTTTACTTTTCTTGTGAAAATAGGATTTAAAGAAATTGAGGTTGGTTTTCCTGCGGCATCAGACACGGAATTTGCTTTTGTTCGTACACTGATTGACGAAGGGCTTATTCCGGACGATGTGACCATTCAGGTTTTAACGCAGTCACGCCCTCATATTATCGACCAGACAATTAAGGCTATATCCGGCGCAAAGAATGCCGTTGTGCATCTTTATAACTCCACCTCGGAGTTGCAGCGCCGTGTGGTTTTCGGTAAAAGCAGGGACGAAATTACCCGCCTTGCAGTAGACGGTGCAAAAAGAGTGTATGACAGTTGTTCAAAAATCCCGGGTGTTCGTTATGAATACTCGCCTGAAACCTTTGTCGGCACCGAAATGGAATATGCCGCCGAAATATGCAACTCTGTTTTGGAAGTGTTCTCCCCCACCCCCCAAAATAAGGTTATAATAAATTTACCCTCAACTATTGAAATGTCCACCCCGAATGTTTACGCCGACCAGGTGGAATATATGTCGGGCGCAATAAATAACCGTGAAAACGTGGTTATAAGTGTTCATGCGCATAACGACCGAGGCTGTGGCGTGGCATCGACCGAGCTTGCGGTTTTGGCAGGTGCGGACAGGGTTGAGGGAACGCTGTTTGGCAACGGTGAACGCACGGGTAATGCGGATATATTGGTGCTTGCCTTAAACCTTTACTCACAGGGGATTGACCCGGGGCTTGATTTTTCAAACATAGAAGAAGTTATAGAAAAATATGAAAATGTTACCGAACTTGAGGTTCATCCCCGCCACCCCTATGCGGGAGAGTTGGTTTACACCGCATTTTCAGGCTCTCATCAGGATGCCATTAAGAAGGGAATGGATTATTCTAAGGAACATGAAAGCCCGTACTGGGAAAACCCGTATCTGCCGATAAATCCTGTGGATTTAGGGCGTTCGTACGAGCCAATTCGTATAAATAGCCAGTCGGGCAAGGGCGGAATAGCCTTTGTTTTGCAGAAGAAATTTGGTATAATGGCACCAAAAGAAATGTTGTATGAATTCAGCCTTAAAGTGACTGATGTGTCCGACACAAAAAAGGCGGAGCTTACACCCGACTTTATTTATAATATGTTCAAGGACGAATATGCAAATATCGAAACACGGGTAAAGCTTTTGGATTATAAGGTTGCAACTTACGGTGACCATACCGAGGTCGCCGCAAATATGCTTATTGACGGGGAGCAGAGGAATTTCACGGGTGAGGGTAACGGCCCCTTGGATGCCATTAGCAATATTATAAGGGAACAGCTTTTGGAAAACCTTGAAATTGCGGTTTATCATGAGCATGCGCTTGAGCACGGTTCCAGGTCAAGGGCTATGGCATATGTTGGGATTAAACAAAACGGCAGCGGCATATTCTGGGGCGCCGCAGCACATACTAATATCAGTACCGCCTCCATAAAAGCACTTCTCAGTGCCGTGAACAGGTGCCTTGAAAATAACACTTGACAAGCCCGCTTCCAAAATCATATAATTAAAGCTACCAATAATTTATTTGGTAGCTTTAATTGAATGGTTGAAAGGTGATTAGTGTGAAAATTCACGCTAACCTTTGGCGAATTAAATTGCCCGTGCGAAATTTTCGGCTGCGGCGGAATGGAGATTTTTATGATTAAAGTTAAACTTAGAGATGATATAAGAGAGTACCCCGAAAACACAACTGCGGCGCAGGTTGCGGCGGATATAAGCGAGGGGCTTGCAAGAACTGCCCTGGCGGTGGACATAAACGGAGATACAAGAGATATGTTCACCCCGCTTACAGAGGACGCTGAGGTTGAGTTTTTAAATTTTGATACCGAGGGCGGCAGACATGCTTACCGCCACACAAGTTCACATATTTTGGCGCAAGCTGTAAAAAGACTGTATAAGGATGCAAAACTTGCGATAGGACCGGCAATTGAAAACGGTTTTTATTATGATATTGACACCGAGCATACCATCACCGCCGATGACCTTGGGAAAATAGAAGCCGAAATGAAAAAAATTATCAAAGAAAATCATGAGATTTCCCGCTTTGAACTGCCCCGTGAGGAGGCTTTAGCGTTTGTGCATGATATGAGCGAAACCTATAAGGAAGAACTTATACGGGATTTGCCGGAGGATGAGGTTATTTCATTCTATAAACAGGGCGAGTTTACCGACCTTTGCGCAGGTCCTCATTTGCCTAAAACCGGAATGGTGCGTGCATTTAAGCTGACAAGTGTTGCGGGCGCATACTGGCGGGGGAGCGAGAAAAATAAAATGCTTCAGCGTATTTATGGTACAAGCTTTTCAAAAAAAGCTGATTTGGATGCGTATCTTGAGGCTATTGAGGAAGCCAAAAAACGTGACCACAGAAAGCTTGGACGGGAGCTTGAGCTGTTTACGATGATGGAGGAAGGTCCCGGTTTTCCGTTTTTCCTGCCCCGTGGGATGGAGCTTCGAAACACCCTGATAAATTACTGGCGGGAAATACACCGTGAAGCGGGTTATGTTGAAATTTCCACCCCCATGATTTTAAACCGTAAGCTTTGGGAAACAAGCGGGCATTGGTACCACTATCGTGACAATATGTACACCACCAAAATTGATGATGAGGATTTTGCTATAAAACCCATGAACTGCCCCGGTGGAATGCTTGCCTACAAAACAAAAATGCATTCATACCGTGATTTGCCTATCAGAATGGGGGAACTTGGGCTTGTCCACCGCCACGAACTGTCGGGCGCTTTGCACGGGCTTATGCGTGTTCGCAATTTCACGCAGGATGATGCGCATATATTTATGACACCGGATCAGGTGAAGGACGAAATTAAGGGTGTTGTAAGGCTTATTGACAAGGTTTATACCACGCTTGGCTTTAAATATCATGTTGAACTTTCAACCCGCCCCGAGGACAGTATGGGCACTGCCGAGGCTTGGGACCATGCAATTACTACCCTTGGAGAGGCGATATCCGAGATGGGGTATGAATATAAGATAAATGAAGGTGACGGCGCATTCTACGGACCAAAGCTTGATTTTCATCTGGAGGACTGTATTGGCAGAACATGGCAATGCGGCACAATTCAGCTTGACTTTCAGATGCCTGAGCTTTTTGACCTTGAATATGTCGGTGCGGACGGAGAAAAGCATCGACCGATTATGATTCACAGGGTTGTTTTCGGCAGTATTGAAAGGTTTATAGGGATATTGATTGAGCATTTTGCGGGTGCCTTCCCACTTTGGCTTGCGCCTGTGGGTGTAAAAATATTGCCGATAAGCGAAAAGCATAAGGAATATGCAAACCGTGTTGTGGCAGAGCTTGGGGCTGCGGGCATTAAAGTTGAAACGGATTTTAGGAACGAAAAGATAGGTTATAAAATCCGTGAGGCACAAATGCAAAAGATACCGTATATGCTGGTATGCGGTGACCGTGAGCAGGAGGAAAACACCGTTTCCGTCCGCTCCCGCCAAAAGGGGGATTTGGGAGCGTCCTCAGTTTCCGACGTTATAAAAATGCTGCTTGAGGAAATTAAAAATAAAGAAATATAAAAATTACCTAACAAAAACTACAAAAGAGAGGAGGTGAATTTCACCATGGAAAAACTGACTGATTTAAGGCTTGCGGTTTTAATAGATGCGGAAAACGTTCCGTATTCGAACATAAAGGGAATGATGCAGGAAATTGCACGCTACGGCACCCCAACTTTTAAAAGGATTTATGGGGACTGGACAAGCCCCCAGCTATCGGGCTGGAAAGGCGTTCTTTTGGAAAACGCAATAACCCCTGTACAGCAGTACAGCTATACATCGGGCAAAAACTCCTCCGACTCGGCGATGATTATTGATGCGATGGACATCCTTTATTCTTCAAATGCCGACGGGTTTTGTATAGTTTCAAGCGACAGTGATTTTACACGTCTTGCAATAAGGCTGCGTGAGGCGGGCATGAAGGTTATTGGCATGGGCGAGAAAAAAACGCCCGTACCTTTCATAAGTGCGTGTGACAAATTTATTTATATTGAAATAATTAATCAAGTTGATAAAAAGTATGCAAAAAGCAGTTCTGAAATAAACGATAAACTGCGTTCAAACTTGATTACTCTCATTTCCACCGCTATTGATGATTTGACACAGGATGACAACGAATGGGCGTTTTTGGGCGAAATCGGCACACAGATTTTGCGTAAACATCCGGATTTTGACCCTCGAAATTACGGATATACAAAGCTTACCCCGCT
>CAZNYY010000225.1:0-4502 GCA_964577335.1 uncultured Oscillospiraceae bacterium
TGGTGCCCGCAAAGTTTGAGCTTACCACGTTAATGCCCGTCAAATGCGAGAAAAACACGCTTTTCCCTACATTGGGGTTACCCATCAGCAAAATTTTATTTTTCTTTTCTAAAAGTTTAGCGTCCTCCGCCACCTCATGACAAGATGCCATGTCAGTCCGCCTCCTTCACGATGATTTTATCCGCAATGTCCTTGCCAATGGCAATTTCACTGGTTTCAACCATCAAAAGCACGGGACCGCCAAAGCCGTAGGTCTGTTTTTTTAATATTCGGTTGTTTTTGCTGACACCCAAACTCTTTAAAATACCGACACCCGGCGCATCCACAATCGTGTAATGTTTACCGTTTGGGGCATTATAAACACTATGTCCCACCACATTTCCCCGATGTCTGTGTCTTGTCATCATATGAAAACACTCCTTTTATAATTCAGAAAAAAATCTTTAAGTTAGCCATTGCTAATTACTATAAATATAGCACATATAAAATGCATTGTCAAGATTTTTTAATTTTATTTTAATCGAAAATTTATGTCCGCCTTCTACTTTTAAAGGGAAAACACCGCATATCAGGGGGTATTTAATGTTTTTAGGGATTAAAAGGTATGTTTTTAGGTGATTTTGCATGTGGAAACCTATAAAATTTAAGAAAAGTTTATACAAACTGCTATTTTTGCGGGTGCAACCGCAGGCATACCGCTGCACATACAGCAACTACATATATTTCTCGGCACGGAAGCCAAGTTTTTTTGGAAATAAGGCTTGGCGTAGAGGGTTGCACCCGCAGGCATACCGCATTATGGCACAAAAATGGGCTGTATCACAATTTTTCATTGTGATACAGCCCATTAGTACTTAGTTAGTTGAAATAATTCCGGGTGTTACAATCATATTATACTTTGTCCAGTGCAGTGCATGTTTCGCCGTTATCTCACCGAAGAACGGAAGGCGCTGAGGAACAAGTTGGTCAATTTTCGGGGTTTGCCCTTCCAGATAATCGTTTATAGACATTTTTGCGGTTTTCAGACGCGCCACCGCACCCCCGTACCTTATATCCCAAACCTCAAACCCAAAAGGTTTATACTCGGCATGCCACTGGCGGCGAAACGCCTCATGAAGCGCCTCAAACCTGTTTATAAGTTCGGGTATTTCCGTATTCGCAATATCGGTCAAGGTTTGACGGTCATTCCCGTCATACGCTTTTTTCAGTCTTATTCCCATATCCGCTTTAAGCGTTAAAACCTCGCACGCTTTTTGCGGCACGTCAAATATCGTCCTGCGAAACTCGGGCGTGGTATTAACATCCGCAAGTTCACGGGCAAGCCCCGCATAGTATTCCTTTGTTTCAAACCCTTCAATGTCCTTGTCATAAAGCCCTAAAAGCACGTCCTGCCACATAAGGCAGAATGAGGGGTTTGGCGGCTCGCAAAATCCTACTTCCATGCCCGGAATATTGTCAAGCGCACTTAGTTTCATATAATCTTCATAATCAACACCCGTTCAAAACTTCACCCTGCGACGCAGTTTGTCCATATCAAGTTCTTTTGAATACATATGCTCCGCATAAAGCTGAAGCCCCAAAAGCGCCGAATGAAAGCTTGAATGGGCACTGTTTAGCCAAATTGTTGCAAACACTTCTTTAACGCCTTTGTCCTTGCAGGCAGAAAGTGCCGAGTTTGTGGTGACAAAGGTTTTGCGGTAGTCCACTGTCAAGCTTGTCCAAATCCAAATGCCGCCCGCAAAAATGGGTGTTTTGCCCATTTGTTCGTGCCTGTCTATAAAATCCTCATAAAACTCTTTGTCGTCATGATAGTAATCCCAATAAACAAAATCAACATTATCGGGTATGCCGTCTATAACACTTTGCGGCATGGGCATATCAGGCTCGTAAAACATCCCGGAGCTTGATATAAGGTGGAAATACATATCACTCCAAATCATGGGTCGGTATCCATGTTCCTCGGCAATATTGGTCACCCGTTTTAAATGCGCCTGCAAAATGTCAAACGGTTTTTCGTACCCGTTTTCCCTTAAATACGTCCCAAGACCAAGACCGTATGCCTCATCCATACCCATATGTATTCTGCGGCTTTTAAACGCCCTTGACATAAACTCCATCATCTTGTCAATAAGACCGTAAACCTCTTCGCTGCCCGCCAGCAAAATATTGGCGGTGTCGGAATACTTTTTAGCCTCTCTCCACTGCAAAAACCGCTCCATATGTCCCAAAACCTGAATACAGGGTATAACCTCAATACCAAATATGTCGGCGTATTCGTCCACACCCTGAAGTTCCTCCAAAGTGTACCGCCCTCTCATATGCCCGAAATACGGCTCGCTCTCCAAGGTGTACACCTCCTCCGTGTACAGCATCAGCATATTAAGCCCCATAACAGCCATGTAGTAAATAAAATCTTTAATGTTGCAGGTAGTAAGCACCCCGTTTCGGGACATATCAAGCATTATGCCGCCCGTATCAAACTGTGGTGTTTCGGAAATTGAAAACGGCTTATCGCCCATATTTTCAACCAAAAGACCAAGTGCCCTGAAAAAACAACTTTTGTTTTCGTACTTTATTTGTGCCGTTTCCCCGTCATATGAAACCCTAAGCGGACCGACCTCTCTTGTTACTTCTACCGTTATCCCCTCTGTACCCATGGAAAAACCAAGTCTTTTTGCAAAAACTTCTACTCCCTGTTTAAGTTCGTCCGACATTCCTGTGAAATTAAAAACCATGTCCTCCACCTCTCTTTTTTAAAACTGAACTGAGTATAGCACATTTCCGAGGTCTATTCAAGCCTCCGCCACAATTATTCTAACCCTTCCGCCGTCGGCTGCGGGCTTGTCGTAATAAGCGGTGAGCTTGTATTTCCCGTCCGTAATTTCGGAAATGGGGATTACGGTGTAATTGTTGTTGTAATCCTTTTTGTACACGGTTGCCCTGTCACTTATCAGGTATTTTGTGCCGCCCGCCACAAGCGAAAGATGGTTTACCTCGCTAATTTCTCCGTCAATCCGAGAAAGGGATTGCATGCCCTGCACCGCACCTGAAGAGCCTATATTAATCTTTGCCGCCTGCCCGCTGTAAATATTGTATGACACACCGCTTGTGTTTATTGTACTCTCCGCACCGCCTATATCATAGGTGTACCTGCCCGACACATTCATCCCCATGGAAGCACTTTCAGCCTTTTTCACAATTCCGTATGAGTAAACATCCCCCGTAACATCTTTAAGTATCAGGGTTGTAATCTCGCCCGCCTCGTTTTTCTCCGCCACAAGCACGTTTGATGTTCTTATATTAACCCCGTCAAGTCTGCTTGGGAATACATTTGCAAAAGTGCCGCTTTCGTTTGAATTTAGGGTTGAGATATCAAGGATTTTAATATCGGGTGATATTTTTTCTCCGCCGAAAAGCCTGTTCCCCCAGTCAAATTTAGCGGACGGGATGTTCGCCGCCTTTGCAAGTTCCGCCCTTGCCTCCCCCGCCTCAAAACTGACCCGAACAACGGTGTTTTTCATACTTTCATAATCCCGTACAGAAATATATTCCGCAACCCGTCCGTCGGGCAGGGCAATTTTTATATAATTTCCTGTGTATTTGCCCAAATCACCGCTTGTGTATTCCTTTGTGCCCGCATCAAACAAATAGCCGTACACGTTTTGGTTTATCTCTCCGGCAGACACCACGTCCGCAACATCGCCCGTTTTGCCCATAAGCAAAACAACCGCATCACCATACTGTATTTCCCCGCCTGAAGAAAGCTTCCGAAACGCCTCTCCCCCTTCGATTTTGTAAGTCGTGCCCGACACTTTGATGTTTACGGGCACATCTCGGTTTGGCTCTGCCATCTCGTAAATTCCGGTTATTTTATTTGAGTATGCAAGGCTCATATTAAGCTCCGCAATATAATATATAATGTCATAATTTTGCAGGTGGGCAGTTTGCACTTCTTTCCCGTCACGCAGTATTTTAGACCCCGCAAACCTTGCCATATTAAGAGAAGGGCTTACCGTCATAGGACCTTCAACATTGCCCTTTTCGTATGTCACATAGTCAATTTCCCCCGTGTCCTTCCTCTTTATATAGAGAACATCACCCATTTCGACAGCCGCTTTTTTTGCCGAGTATGTGGTTTTAACCGAGTCTTCGTAAAGCGCCGTGTTTGCGGGAACCGTCAAGGATACCATCTGATTGTCCTTGTATGTTATTACATTATTGTCAAGCATGGAGTAGACAATATGTTTTTCAAGTGCCGCCGCCTGCGGAAGTTTTGACGGGGATGCCGAGTACCAAATATAATCAATATCACCTGCACCCGTGCGTTTTATATACAGGACACTGCCCTCGCTGAGTTTGGACTTCAGTCCCGCAAATGTGGTTTTAACATTGTCGTCATAGGCGGTGGTATGCTCGCCAATTTCAAGCGTAAACCTCTCGCCGTCTATATATGTTATAACATCACCTTCCAAAATACTGTCAACAACATACTGCTCCATTAT
>CAZNYY010000226.1:0-4489 GCA_964577335.1 uncultured Oscillospiraceae bacterium
GCCCCCAAAATCATAACCATGCCAAGTGCCAGCACTGTATCAAGCACAAGGTATGCGCCGTAGGCAATAACAGCTTCCTCGTCCTTTGAAGAATTTAATGTTTTGCCTATTTTCGTGGCGATGTTATTTGACATCCTCTGAAATAGCTGCATCCTTTTATTCCTCTTTCTTTTTTTGTTTCTTTTTTACATAATACACAGTAAGACCTGCTCCGAAAAACAGCAGCAAGGGAATAACCCCGATAATTGTCCTTAATTTCGAGTCACTGTTTAAGAGGTCTAAATCAAACCCAATAATGGTTAGGAAAATAAAGGTAAGCCACTCGGAAATATAAGCAATCATATAAGTAATTAAACCGTAAATAACAGACGAAACAATTTCCGCCTTCCCCCAGGCAACCCCAATAATAACCAGCGAAAACAGCATGATTACAGAGTGAACCCCGAAATTAACATAAGGTCTAATCAGAAAGACCAATACCGAAAGACCTATACTTATTAAGATGTAAGGTTTTGCTTTAATTTTAATATTAGTCAAAGAAAAGAACAAGAGAATAAAAGCGAAGCTTTGAGGTATAATGTTTGTAAAAAGTTCGAATAATTGCTGATCCCACATAAGATTATCTCCTTTAAAATTATAAACTTATTACTAAATGAATTGTACTGTACCTGCGCCTGTACATTTTCGGAGGAAACCGAAGTACAAGGGTTAAATTAATTTGTTAAGAAACGCCTGTCATGCAAAACAGAAGCCTGCGGACGCAGGTGCGTGTATTATTTGAGTATTTGTTACATCATACTACTAAATTACTGTAATGTCAATAAATTTAGTACATTTTAACACTTTTTTGTCGAATAACCGTAGAGCCTTTCGTTTTTAAGGGCTAAGTACATCTTCACGAGTGCCCTTTTCAATAAGCCACTTAAACCCCAACATTCAAAGACGGAAAATTTCGCTATTTGTCAATGCTATCCGTGACGAGATGCCTTCTCCATTCCTCATGGTTCTTCTATTTCTTTTGGACTTGTCGTGCGGTCTAATAAGTAATTTTCAATTAAGTTACCTCCATGTCATTTTTAGTTTGTATTTATAAAACAGCAATACTTTTTCATTAAATATATAACAAAAGTCACATTTTTTTGAAGATTATGCAAAACTAATGTAATTTTCCTTGCCATATTATGCTTTTTGTAGTATAATATTTTAAACGAAACCAAAAGTTTGAATTAATGGTATGGGCATATAATTTGTTATGGGGGGTGGTATGTTTGTACATATACATAAAAAGAGTGATTGACTTTGCATTGGCTTTAGTAGGGCTGATTATGCTTTCACCGGTGTTTTTGATTGTTGCTGCCGCAATAAAACTTGAATCGCCGGGGACAGCTTTTTTTAAGCAAAAGCGCCTTGGGAAAGATGGCGTAGTGTTTAATATATATAAATTCCGCTCAATGTGTACAGGCGCTGAAAGCGGTGGCGTTTATGAACGAAAAGGGGATGCAAGAGTAACAAAAATAGGAAGGTTTATTCGGGCTCTTAGCATTGATGAGCTTCCGCAGTTTATTAACATATTAAGAGGGGAAATGTCGATTATAGGTCCCAGGCCTACCCTTACATATCATCCTTGGCCACTGGAAGAATACTCACAAGAACAAAAAAAACGGTTTGATGTCCGTCCCGGTGTAACAGGGTGGGCGCAGATCCACGGACGAAAAGGCTTGCAATGGAATAGGAGAATTGAATATGATGTAGAATATGTTCAGAGAATTTCTTTCCTGCTTGATATGGAAATTTTCTTACAAACAATTGTTAAGGTTATTTTAATGGAAAGTAATATTAATGTTTCGGAAACGGCTGTAAAATCCGAAAAACCAGTCAGCACAGAGGTTAAAGCTTAAGAAAGGGATGGTGAATTGCTAAAGTTAATGTACATAACAAACCAACCCGACGTTGCAAAAACTGCCGAAGATGCCGGTGTGGATATCATTTTTGTCGATTTAGAGATTATCGGGAAAAAGGACAGGCAAGGGCATTTGGATACTGTTATTTCAGATCACTCAATTAGTGATGTTTATAGAATAAAAGAAACTTTAAAGCATGCGGAATTGTTAGTCCGTGTCAACCCAATTTACCCCGGCTCAAAAGAAGAAATTGATGATGTATGCCGAAGGGGTGCCGATATTATTATGCTTCCCTTTTTTACAACGAAAAAGGAAGCTGAAGTTTTTGTTGACTTGGTAGACAATCGTGCAAAAACCTGTCTTTTGGTAGAAACCCCCGAAGCCGTGGCAAACATAGACGATATTTTGTCGCTTGGGGACATTGATATGGTGCATATTGGTCTTAATGATTTGCATTTAGGCTATGGGATGAAGTTTATGTTTGAATTGCTTGCAGATGGAACGGTGGAAATGCTCTGCGAAAAAATTGCATCCAAAGGAATTCCCTATGGGTTCGGAGGGGTTGCACGAGTAGGGTTTGGCGTGTTGCCGTCTGAATACATAATTGCAGAACATTATCGTTTAGGCTCTGATATGGTTATACTGTCAAGAAGCTTTTGTAATGTAAATAAAGTAAACCGCTTTGAGGAAATTAAAGATATATTTGCCTTGGAAGTTAAAAAGATTCGCTCCAAAGAGAGGGAAGCTTCATCGTTTTGTGAAACGGAATTTGTTGCAAATCGAGAGCAGGTGAGGCTAAGGGTGGGTCAATATGTCAAAAACTTGCCTGTTTTAAATAAGGTGGGGTTGTGAACTATAATTGCCGTCTTAGCTCAGGGGGGACAAGTGCTTTATGAATTTATTACTTACAGGCGCATTCAAATATTCGGACGATGAAATAGCACTATTAAAGCAATTGGGTACAGATATTATTTTTCAGCAAGACGAGAGAAAAGAATTGGATATTGACGTATCCGATATTGATGCGGTTGTATGCAACAGTTTATTCCTTTATAATGATATTGCTGAATTTACGAATTTGAAATATATACAACTTACCAGTGCAGGACTTGACCGTGTTCCGCTTGAATATATAAAGCAAAACAATATTATACTGCACAATGCAAGAGGTGTATACAGTGTTCCCATGGCGGAGTGGGCGCTTGGAAAAGTGCTTGAAATATACAACGCTTCGCGGTTTTTTTATAAGCAGCAAATAAAGAAAGAGTGGAATAAAAAGCACGAAATTTTTGAATTAGACACTAAAACGGTTTGTGTTGTCGGTATTGGCAGTGTGGGGACAGAAGTGGTAAAGCGTTTTGCGGCCATGGGATGCCACACCATAGGTGTGGATGTATATTTGACGGGTTTGACGAACGAAGCTTTTTTGATTAATGATATTGACAAAGCGTTGGAGAAGAGTGATGTCATTATTTTGACGATGCCCTTAACATCCGAAACAAAGCATTTGTTTAACAAGCAAAAATTTGAAATAATAAAAGAGGATGCTGTATTCGTTAATCTTGCCCGAGGCGGCTTGGTGAAAGAAACTGATTTGATTGAAGCTGTTCAGGCTAATAGGTTTATAGGGCTAGCCTTAGATGTGTTTGAAGATGAACCCCTGCCTAAAAATAGTCCTCTGTGGGAAATGGATAATGTAATTATTACTCCTCACAACTCATTTAAAAGTGAAAAAATACAGGAGAGGCTGTTTCAAATGATATATAAAAATCTTGAGGTCTTTTCTCGTAATCGCTGGGGGTGACAAAATTTGAAGTTTGTGTTGGTATCACCTAAAAACCGCACAGTATATAATTTTAGGGGTGATTTGTTAAGAGAAATAAAAAATGAGGGTTACGGAATTATCGTAACAGGCCCTAATAAAGATAATATTGAAAAAATAGAAGAAATCGGTGTGGAATTTCATGAAATTCCGATGGACAAAAATGGAGTAAGTATATTTTCCGACCTTCGTTATCTGTTTGCCCTTATTAAATTATTTAAGCACGAAAAACCTGATACACTTCTTGCGTATACAGTAAAACCGGTGGTTTATGCTTCCATTGCGGCTAAGTTATCGGGTGTTAAAAATATCAATGCAATGATTACCGGAGCGGGTTATGCTTTTACTGCGCAAACATTTAAAGCTAAGCTCATTCAGGTGTTGGTTGGTTTTTTGTACAAAGTCGGACTCGGCTGTGCTCATACAGTGATTTTTCAAAATCGTGATGACAGAGAGGAATTTTTAAAACGTAAACTGGTCAATGAAAGTAAATGCAGAGTAGTAAATGGTTCCGGCGTAAATATGGAATATTTTAAAGTTTCGCCCTTTCCCAAGCAGACCACTTTTTTTATGCTGTCCAGAATTTTGCGAAGCAAAGGAATTGTGGAGTATTTAGAAGCTGCTGAAATTGTCAAGGCAAAATATCCTGATGTAAGGTTTATACTTTTGGGAGCAATTGAGGATATGCCGGATTCCCTTGAAAAAACAGATTTAGGGCTTTATGTTGATCGAAACATCATTGAATATTATGGGGAAACATCCGATG